>JAGBGB010000341.1 GCA_017936205.1 Oscillospiraceae bacterium | reverse complement strand
GAACACAAAAACCACCGAAAATGACGTAATTTCTCCAAAAAACGAAACATTTTTCTCAACCACCAATTCTTGGTGGTTGTCGGACGCGCAATGCGCGCCCCTACGAATGGTACGATAAATCGGAATTTGATACACTGTTTCTGAATGATGTGCTGCTCCATAAACCGGGGGATTGCGGAGAAATGGGGTTGTTTCGTGTTGACGATGGAAGAAAACTATGGTAAACTATTCCTAAATACTACAAATAAGGAGTGTTTGCTATGCTGAAACGAGTTACCGCTTTCGTTCTTCTCGGTGTGATGCTGCTGACACTGATGCCCATACAGGCGCAGGCTGCCAGTGCATTTGTAGGCTATCCCTCTGTCTTCGTCACAGAGGACAACTACCGCATTTCCTTCCTGACCAATACCAACGGTATGGCATGGGTAGAGATCGGCGGTGTGGCTTATGAGGATACCACCTGCGGAATTATGGACTGGGAGACGAAGTTCCACGGCATTACCGTCCCCCAGAGCGTGCTCAATGCTGCCAAGAGCTATACCATCTGCTTCCGTCCTCTGGCATCCCGTCCTGCCAATAACCCGGCACCGGGAACCAAGGAGACCAAGACCTACACCTTCAATCCCGTTCTCCCCGGTGAGGATCCGACTCTGCTGTGCGTTTCCGACCAGCACAACAACAACTCCGGCGCAGTGGCTGTGTCGAAGTACGCTGCCTTCGATGCACTGGTTTTCGGTGGGGACTATACGGGTCACGTCAGCACCGAGGCCCTTGCACAGGATTTTCTCAAGTACAGCGGAGAGATCTCCAAGGGCACCCGACCCGTCATCTATCCCCGTGGCAATCACGAGATCCGTGGGCAGTACACCCACTGGATTGATGAGGTCATGCCCACAAGCGAAACAGGCAAGAGCTACTATGAATTCGTTATGGGCGATCTCTACGGCATCGTCTTGGATTGCGGCGGCAGCTACACCGACAATTATACGGACATTGCCGACACCATTGACTTCGAGCCCTACCGGGTGGAGCAGACCCGCTGGTTGGAGAAGGTCTATGCCAAGGGCACATGGAAGCAGTATGACAAGCGTGTGATCTTCTCCCACGTTCCCTTTATTACCCAGAGCAGCTTTACCGATGTTTATACGGACTGGACCACGATCCTCAACAAGATGGACATGAGCCTCCTGGTTTCCGGTCATACCCATAACTTCACCTTCTACAGCACCACCCACGGCAGTGTGAAGACCTCTCCCAACTTCCCCGCCTTCACCATGACCGCCTACAAGAAGGATCCCTATTCCTATACCGGCGGCTTCCTGACCCTTGGGGATCAGAGCTTCACCCTGAAGCAGGTGGATTCTGCCTCTCTGGCGGTCAAGAGCACCCATACCATTACCAACAAGACCTATGGCATTGCTACGGAGCCTGTTACGGAATTTGTGACTGCCAAGGCAGACCTGCTTGCTCCTGTGGTTTCCACAGGCAGTGCAAGTGTGCCCTCGGTTTCCTCTCCCTTCAGTGCCCATCCTACGGTCTTCATCGTAGAGGATAACTATGAGATCTCCTTCCTGACCACAGGCAACGGCATGGGCTGGGTAGAGGTCGGTGGCAAGAAGTACAAGGATTCTACCATGGGCGTTATGGATTGGGAATCTCGGATCCACAAGGTCACCATCCCTCAATCTGTTCTGAATCGAGCCAAGAGCTATAAGATCTGCTTCCAATCCATGACCGAGAGAGCTGCCTATACCCCGGTCCACGGTTCTACGGTGTCAAGAACCTATCCCTTCACCCCGGCTCCTGCGGCTCCTACCTACCTGTTTATGTCGGAGCAGCTCAATGACAACACCAACGCCTTAAAGGTAGCCAAGTATAAGGCATGGGATGTCTTCGTCTGCGGCGGTAAGTACATGAAGGCTGCCAATACCGAGAATAACCGCTACTATCTCCTGACCCTCTGCGGTGAGACCACCCAGGGAACCAAGCCTACCATTTTCACCAGAGGCAACCGTGAGCTCCGAGGCTTCGGTGCCCACGATGTCATCGACTCCATGGGCACAAGCTCTACGGGAGATGCCTTTTTCTACTTCACCCAGCCCAATATTTTCGGCATCGTTCTGGATACGGGAGAATTCGGTGCAGACAGCCTTGCTCAGTTCGGAGATACGGTCCGCTTCCAGAAGTACCGTGAGAAGCAGACTCAGTGGCTCAAGCAGATCTATGCCGAGGGCAAGTGGAAGGATTATCCCACTCGTGTGGTCATCTGCCACCTTCCCTTCACTGCCTACACCGACGGCACCATGAAGGCAGTCTTCAAGGAATGGACGGACATCCTCAATCAGATGGGTGTGACCCTTATGGTGGCAGGCCATGTGAACAACTACAGCTACTACGCCCCCGGGGACTCTCGGAATGTATCCAACCCCAATTTCCCTATGCTCACCATGTCGGATCTGGATAACGGCAGCTATGCCTATTCCGGAACCTATGTAACCTTTAAGGGGAAGAGCTTTGAGATGCAGAATGTCACCAATACCTTAGCGGTCCGTGACAGCAGAACCGTGGCAAATCCCCTGTATTCCGAGGAGACGGATCTGATCTCCAACTATGCCCCCATCAAGGACGAGAAGGTTCTGTACTTCGGCTTCGGCAACACCTTAGAGGATCAACAGCGTTACAGCGAGAACCCCGTATACGGAAAGACCAACTACGATAAGGCAGGCACCATCCAGACCGTCAACTTCTACAAGGGCAGCGGTGGCCCCTACGTCCTGCCTACAGGCACCGGTATGGGTGTGGATAACATAGAGGGAACAGTCTACTCCAATCTTACGGGACCCTATGTAAAGGAGAGCACCTCTACCCGCAATGTTACCAGACGCTTCGTCTTCGGTGAGCCCGGCGGCGTGACTGCTGCCGTAGGCACCCTAAAGTATGCTCCTGCCCAGGCAGAGGTGCTCCAGGTCCGCTTCAAGCTCCATAACCTAAAGGTCCGCAGCGATATCGACACCCTGGATCCCGGGGCAAGAGCACGGATCGTCTCTCTGCAGTATTATAAGGATTCCGATACCGCCGCAACCAGAAACGGTGCCAAATACGGTGGTTCCTATGTGAATGACGACTACATGGTCGTTACCCTGGATCTGGACAACACCTTCCGCTCCGCCTCCGTGATCACTAAGATCCTGGTGGAATTCCACGGCTTTGTTCTGAAGGATGAAAGTGCTGAGGGCTCTGTTACTCTGGACTATGTCTATATCGGGCCCAAGGCCACCATGCCTTCTAAGGACGAGAGCTATCTCTTCATGGACTTTACGGATTCTGCAGCTGCACAGTACCGTTATGCCGGCAGCACCTACGGCGGTACCAATTACGATCTGCCGGGCAATTGGAGATACAATACTTCCCGCAGCACTGCCCCCGCTATTTCCGGCGGTGCCATGTCCTACGGCATTCTTTCTCTGGGTGCACCCTGGTTCGAGACTCAGAAGACCGGCCTCAAGAGCAACCTGACCATGAATTACGATCCTGCCAAGGCCGAGGTGGTACAGCTCCGTGTTAAATATAAGGATGTAGGCCCCCTGAGCGGCACCTCACCGGGGAATTTGACGGTTTTATTCGGGGATGCCGCTGCCGCGGAGCCGGTTACCTACAGCAAGAGCGTAGCACTTTCTGCAGCAGATGTTGCGGAGAATGACAAGTGGTTTATTTACGTGATCCCCTTAGATGGACTGCTGAACAATGTGCCTAAGATAACGGGTATCCGTCTTTCCTTCGGCAACCTTGCCGGCATCGGCAATAACGGCTCCGTTACTCTGGACTATATCTATGTAGGACCGGAGGATCAGATGCCCATCCCCCATACCTATGAGGAGACCGTCACTGCCCCCACCTGTACGGAGAACGGTGCTTCCCTCTTCACCTGCACCGGCTGTGGCAAGTCCTACGAGGAGGTCCTCCCTGCCACCGGCCACAAGGAGGTGGCAACCCCCGCCCATGAGCCTACCTGCACCGTTGCCGGTTTGACAGAGGGCAGGCACTGCGAGAACTGTGGCCTTGTGTTCCTGGCACAGGAGGAGATCCCTGCAACAGGTCACAGCTACACCTATACTCCTGCAGATGCCATGAACCACGCCGTAGGCTGTGAGCTCTGCGAGTATGCCGCAACAGAGCCCCACGTCTACAAGGACGGTACCTGTATCTGCGGTGAGACAGAGATCAAGGAGCCTGTGGTAGATCAGGCACTTGTGATCAAGCATAGCCTGAATCTGGCAAGTGATATTTCCATCAACTACGCAGTGGCAGCTACCCAGCTTGCGGATTACAACAGCTTCTATCTCAGCTGTGTGCTCCCTGTGTATGAGGGCAATACCTACAAGGGGAGCAGCACCGTAGAGATTCAGCCGGAGCTGAAGGGGAGCTATTATTACTTCACCCTTACAGGCCTAACGGCAGTGCAGATCGGTGACAGCATTGAAGCCACCCTGCACATGGAGAAAGACGGGCGCAGTTATCTTTCCAATACAGACACCTACAGCGTTGCATCTTACGCCTATGCACAGCTGAACAAGACCGATGTGGATGCCTCCCTGAAGAGCCTGTGTGCAGAGCTGCTGCGCTATGGCAGCAAGGCACAGATCTTCAAGAGCTATCGAACGGATGCCCTTGCAGATGCCGCCCTGACTGCTGAACAGGCAGCTTGCCTGTCTGATCTGAATGCTGTGACCTTCGGCGATCATAATCAGGATCTGGGAGAGCTTGCGGCGCCTTCCGTTGCATGGGTGGGCAAGTCTTTGGATCTGAACAGCAAGGTCACTATCAAGTACGTGTTCAAGCTAAACGGTTACGCAGGAGATCCCACGGCTCTGAGCCTACGGGTCAGCTATTTGGATGTAAATGGACAGACTGTAGAGAAGACTTTGGAGGGAGCTGCCCTGTATCGTCCCGATCAGAACTGGTATGCCTTCGATCTGGACTGCCTCCTTGCAGCAGAGCTGCGGAGTGTGGTTCATGCCGCTGTTTACAACGGCGATACTCAGGTCTCTACCACCATGGTCTACAGTGCGGACACCTATGCCAACAACAAGGAAGGCGACCTGCTGTCCCTGTGCAAGGCACTGTTTGCCTACTCTGACAGCGCAAAGGCATTCTTCAAGAAATAACACAACCAACCCCTGCCCCACAGGTCCCACGGCCTGCGGGGCAGCTGTCGTTCAAATTCCGATTTTCCGCACCATTCGTAGGGGCGCGCATTGCGCGGAGGCTGCTGAAAAAGTCCCCTTGTAAAAATTTTTACCACAAAACTCGGCGTATTCCGAACATTTTGAAACCATATATCGTAAAATCTCCCGTTTT
>JAGBGB010000340.1 GCA_017936205.1 Oscillospiraceae bacterium | reverse complement strand
CTGGAAGCGGTATTCTGAGGACGGAAGCTGCCATCGGAATAGCCCTGAATCAACTCAATACCACTCATTGCCCAAACATCGGACAGCGCCCACTGTGAGATCGATTCGCCGTCCGTAAACTCGGCACCGCCTTCAAGGATGTCGTAGCCGTACCACTGCATCACACGGGACAGCACAACGCACATCTCCTCACGGGTAATCTGCTTGTCGGGACCAAAGCTGCCATCGGAATAGCCCTTGACGATCTCATTCTCAGCTCCCCAAGACAAAGCATCCTGATACCAATCTACTGTGGCATCGGGGAAGGCTGCAGCAGTCTCGTAACTGACATCAGCACCCAGCTTCTCCATAAGACGATAAAGAACCGTTACGAACATAGCACGATTTACACCTGTATTCGGTGCAAAACGGTAGTTGCCCATACCACGGAACAAGCCCTCTGTAACTGCACGGTCTACATCCGAAGCATACCACTGATCCGGGGTCACATCACAGTATACATTTCCATTCTCACTAATATAAACGAAAAGCTCCTGACTCTGGGCATAGGGTGTATAGGCTCTGCAACGGAGGAGTCCCTTAAACGCAGCCAAAGGCTCCGTATACAGCTCACTGCCGGTGTGAACAATATTCCCGTTGACTGTATAGCGAATATTCCCAACGGGGTTGGGGTTCTGCAGCACATACTTCCCATCCTCTATAGTAAACACGGGGGGAAGCGGAGGCTGAGAAATGGTTTTCTTGGTCGTCAGCACAGCCTCGGGACTGCGACTTCCGTTCAAATTATAGGCTGACACTGCACGAACCGTCGTACCCGGTGTAACCAAGATCGGCTCCGTGTAGACCTGCTTGCTGTAGATGGGGTTAGATCCGTCTGTGGTATAGTAAGTAGCTGCATCTTTATGGGAGCTGCTGATGGATACATATTTGCAACCTGCCTGATCCACCTCTGTCAGGACAGGGCTTAGCATAGGTCCGTAGGTGGTACCGTTGGGCTTGCAATAATAATGGTTCTCGCCGGGGGTCAAGGTCGATCCACGGCGACGGTACAGCTCACTGAGAGTCACAAACTCATAACCGTAATCTGCAAGGGTATCGATTGCAGAAAGAATGCCTGTAACAGTAGTGCTATAAATATCATGCACCAGAACAATTGCACCATCGAAAGAACCGGACACCACACGATTTGCTACCGTGTAGGAATTCTGGTCACGCCAGTCATAGGGATCTACAGACCAAATAATGGAAGCAGCCTGAAAATGCTCCTCAAATACAGACAGAACGCGGCTGTTTACATCCCCATAGGGTGGACGAATGGTATAATTGAAATCCATACCAAGAATTCCATCCAAAATACCATCGGTCTTGTTCATCTGCCAGTAAACCTGATCGTTATTCTTGGTTGTCAGAGCAGGATGATCATAGGAGTGGGAGCAGATCTGATGCCCCTCCTCATAGGCTCTTCGAACAGTGTTAGGATAGTTCGCTGCACAAGAGCCAAGCATAAAGAAGGTTGCCTTGGCGCCTCTTGCCTTCAGACCGTCTAAGAGTCTGCCTGTAACACCGCTGGGTCCGTCATCAAAGGTGATCGCGATCAGCTTCTTCTGACTCGGCGCTGCCATAGTCATAATCGGCAGGCAGGTCAGCAAGGAGCAGAGGATCAATAGCAATGCCAGACTTCGTTGTATGTATCTCCGAATGATCGATCCGCTGTGTCTGCTCTGTAACTTCTCTTTCTTCATTTCTCTCTCCTCCGTTTTCTGTTTCTATTTGAGGCGGTTGGCCGTTAGGATCCATTGGAATGTAGACCATGGGTCTTCCGACTACCGTTTCTCTCTGTCCAAGGTTTCTCCATTGTGGAAGCTGTTCTGACTCTGTTTCATTGACTGCAAGATAAACGCTATCTCCCTCATGCTTCAAGAATGCATCATACAAAAACACTCCGAAGCTGTCCCCGCTCCATGGAAGCCACTGCCCAGGAGCCGCAACAGAAGCGATCACTCGCTGGGGAGTCGGAAGTCGTTTCTTCGAAATTCGGCAATGTAGTTCCCCATTGCGATTGGGGATACCTAAATATATACTCTGCAATCCATGGATCCCGTAGAGCCTGCGAAGGGGTTCCCCTCCATTCAGCTTACACTCAATGACATAATACAGACCGTCGGGCTGAATCGTCAACTGTCCCACAGCCTGAGTACCTTCATAAACCGTATAGTCCATTAAAAATCCCTCCCGCACAGTGTATGCGAGAGGGATCGCTGTTTATGCACGCGGCAGTCCAAAACTCACCGCAATGGCTTCATCTACACGATTCATCATACCTTCATCCAGCCTACCCATATGTTCACGCAGGCGGCGCTTATCTATGGTTCGGATCTGCTCCAGAAGAACCACCGAATCCTTTGTCAGCCCCACATTCTTCCCGATCAGCTCTATGTGCGTGGGAAGCTTTGCTTTATTTAACTGACTTGTAATTGCCGCAGCGATCACTGTAGGAGAATGCTTGTTGCCCGTATCGTTCTGCACGATCAGAACAGGTCTTGTGCCACCCTGCTCACTGCCAACTACCGGGCTCAGATCCGCGTAGAAAATATCGCCCCTCTTTACGCTTGTATCCATTTGCCTCACGCGACCTCCTTTGTTCCGCCATAGGCGGTAACAATATTTTCCCACGCAGAAGCAAAATTTATTCAATGGAAGTTCCGATATATTCTATGTTCTCTCAAACAATATATTGCAAGATCTCCGTTTCATTTTCGCCATCCAGATAAATTCTGGGGATCCGCTTATTGATCCCGCACAACAGCTCATAGGGAACTGTTCGCAGTCGACCTGCCATATCATCAACATCGATACGATCGTCACCATCTGTTCCAAATATGGTCACCACATCTCCCACCTGAGCCTCCGGCACACGAGAGATATCTATCATGCACATGTCCATGCAGATCCTACCGATCTGGGGCACACGCTTTCCGTGAAGCAGGAAAGAAATATTCCCGGAGAAGCTGCGGCTGAGACCATCGGCATAGCCGATCCCCACAACTGCAATCTTAGTCGGGTCCAGGGTGGTATAGGTTCTCCCGTAGCTGACCGTGATCAGAGGATCAAAGTCACGGATCTGGAATATGGTTGACCTGAGCTGCATGACCGGCTTCAAGTCGATCATTCCACGAAGATCCGTAGAAGGCAATACACCATAAGTCGCAAGACCGGGGCGGATCATATCCAGAGCGTACTCCGGATACTGGATGGCAGCGCCGGAATTGCAGCAATGGCGGAGCTGCGGCTCAATACCGATTCCCTTCAAAGTGTTGAGCATAGACATGAACCGCTCAAATTGGGTATGGGTAAAGTTGGCATCTGCACCATCGATAGAATCCGCAACAGGAAAATGGGTAAACACACCCTCGATGATCAAATGATCCATTTGAGAGATCTCCTTCAGCTCATCTACCGTTCTCTCACAGTTATAGGCAAAGAAGCCCAATCGGGACATACCTGTATCCAGTTTCAGGTGAATACGGATCCGTCTGTTGCTTCCCTTGAACTGCTCATTGAGCTGTCTTGCATACTCTAAGCTGTGGATCTCCTGCCGTAAGCCAAGCCTTGCCAATCTGTCTGCATAGACAGCAGGGGTGTAGCCGAGGATCAGAATGGGACCGCGGATCCCGCCCTGTCGAAGCTGCACAGCTTCTTCTATATTGGAAACTGCCAGATACTCTGCTCCCAGCTCCGTGAGATAACGGCTCACGGGAACTGCGCCGTGTCCGTAGGCATCCGCCTTCACAACACCCAAGAAGCGGCAGCCTGAGGGCATGTGGGCACGAAGCTGCTCATAATTGTGTCGCAGATGATCCAGGGATACATCTGCCCATGTTCTCTTTAAATATTCCATGAAGTTCTCCTTAGTGAAACGCAAAATCAGAAATCTTCAGATGTAGAATTCTATATCCATTATAACACAGGTCAGCGGAAATTGGTATACCGTTTTCAAAGCAAGTATCAAGTAACAGGTCTTTTCCGTTGATTTTTTTCTCATAAGTAACACGATAGATCCTATCCTCCTGTCCGGCTGACAGAATATACTCCTTGAGCCAACAGTTTGCCATATATCCCGGTGCACTGACAGGAGAGATCTGATCCGAAGCAAGCAGCTCAAATGCAAGCTGTAGACCGTCGTAAGTAATACAGCCACCGTCTTCGGTTAGCTTTCCACTGATGCCGGTAATGGTTTCCGGCTCCAGTACAGTAAACTGCACAGTCCCATCCACATCTGCATCACAGTCTACCGTGAAGCAGTGGACATAGTCCCCATAATCAGCTGTAATCTCAGCCCGAAAGCTACAACCACCTGAGGAAACTAATTTCCCACGGAAGGAAACAGCCTGCGATAAAACGCTCTCCTCTGCCCTACAGCCTGTAAGAACAACCAAGAATGCAACACAAATGAGTAATCGCCGCAATATAATACACTCCTATGGTAATAGTCGTGGCAGCATCTCTATAAGGTCTGAGGGAAGCATTCCGTACTGACCGATCTCAGCAGCACAGAGATCTCCCGCCGTTCCATGGAGCCATGCGGCGGCTGAAGCAGCCTTTATAGGACTCAAGCCTTGTCCCAATAAGGATACCAAGATCCCCGCAAGGGCATCTCCGCTTCCGCCTGTTGCCATCCCTGCATTGCCGCAGCAATTGACGAAGCATGCACCGCCACAGATCAAGCTCCTATGACCCTTCAGCAGAATGGTTACCCCTAATTCTCGAGATAAACGCTTCGCTTCCCTTAAGGGATGGTTTAGATCCCCACCCAGTCTTCGGAACTCCCCTCCATGTGGGGTCAGAACCACAGGACATACTGCATCACGCAGAATATCTATATGTTCGGACAGAACATTTATGCCATCTGCGTCCAACACTACGGGGCAGCCTGCATTATGCAGCACTGCCTTCACCACCTCTCTCGTTCCCTCAGATTGTCCCAATCCGCAGCCGATCAGACAGGCATCACATTGAGAAAGCCGATCTAAGATTATGGGAATTGCCTCCTCGCTGAGCATACCGCCCCGATCCGGCAAGGGAAAAACCATAGGTTCCGTAAGCTTGCTTGCAACTATGGGATAAACACATTGGGGCACACCCAGAAAGATCAAACCTGCCCCGGTTCGAGCTGCAGCTTTTGCAGCCAGCTCCGGAGCACCGGTATAGCTCTCTGCGCCGCAGAGAAGCAAGATCCGTCCATAATTTCCTTTATGGGTATTCTGATTCCGTTCAGGGATCCAACGGCGAATGGTAGATGCGTTAACTCTCATTAAAGGAACTTGTATCACTTTCAACTCTATTACCACCTTGTATCTATTTGGCATCATGATAGGATTATACTAACAAGCTTATCCATACTTGTCAATGATTCAGATCAGAAATTCATAAATTACTCTTGCATTAAAAGGGATCTTATGGTATAATTCATAGGAAAAGCAATGATCGGGCTGTCGATCGTCTAAGGCGTTTTCAGAGAGGGTGTGGAGCTGGGATACACCCATCGCCGACGATGCAGGCCTTCTCCCGTGAGCTGCCACCTGAACCGCTCTGTGTACACCACAGGCCAGTAGGAGTGGTCGGTTGCCGCCGTTACAGGCATGAGAGCGCAGCTCTGCTGCGAAGGCGGGTGGTACCGCGGAAGCATCGTCTTTCGTCCGGCTGTTCGGATGGAGGGCGTTTTTCTTTTCCGCCCCCTTATATCAAAGTATCGTATCATTCAACAAAGGAGATAAAACATGAGACAACAACTGGAACAGATCAAAGCCACAGCCTTGGCTGAGATCGCTGCCGCTGCGGATGCTGCTGCCTTAGAAGCGGTTCGGGTCCGTGTATTGGGCAAGAAGGGTGAGCTCACTGCTGTACTGAAGCAGATGGGAAAGCTCTCCGCTGAAGAAAGACCTGTTATGGGGCAGATCGCCAACTCCGTCCGTGCTGAGTTGGAAGCAACCTTAGAGGCTCGTAAGGCTGACCTCAATGCCGCTGCACTGGAAAAGCAGCTTCAGGAGGAAGCCATTGATGTGACCATCCCCGGCAAGAAGGTCGAAATGGGACATCAGCATCCTATGAACAAGGTCCTGCAGGAGGTCAAGGAGATCTTCATCGGTATGGGCTATCAGATCGTTGACGGTCCGGAGGTAGAAGAAGCTGCCTATAACTTTACTCGCTTGAACATTGAAGAGGGACACCCCTCCCGTGATCGCAGCGATACCTTCTATTTCAATGATGATGATTCCGTCCTTCTTCGTACGCAGACCAGCTCCGTGCAGATCCGTGTTATGGAGAACATGAAGCCTCCCATCCGAGTTCTGGCTCCCGGTCGTGTATTCCGTAAGGATGAAGCCGATGCAACCCACTCCCCCATGTTCCATCAGATCGAAGGTCTGGTTGTGGATGAAGGCATCACCATGGCTGATCTGAAGGGTGCATTGGAAACCCTGATCAAGCGTCTGTATTCTGAGGATGCGGTTTGCCGTTTCCGTCCCCACCACTTCCCCTTCACCGAACCCAGCTGTGAGGTAGATATGCAGTGCTTCAAGTGCGGCGGTAAGGGTGAGATCGATGGTCAGGTTTGCTCTACCTGCCACGGAGAAGGCTGGATCGAGCTGCTGGGTGCCGGCATGGTTCATCCTGAGGTCCTGGAGGGCTGTGGCATTGACTCCAAGAAGTATTCCGGCTTTGCCTTCGGCATCGGTCTGGAGCGTATGGCTATGGGACGGCTGCGGTTTAACGACCTTCGTTTGATCTTCGAGAACGATGTTCGTTTCCTGTCCCAATTCTAAGGAGGTGTTCCTATGAAACTGAACAGAAAATGGCTCCATGAGGAATTTGTTGACCTTTCTCATGTTTCCGATAAAGAGTATGTAGAAGTTCTCACCGTTGCCGGTCAGAAGGTTGAAACCTATGAAAGACTGGACGCTGAGATCAAGAATGTTGTTGTAGGTAAGATCCTCTCCATCGAGAGACACACCAATTCCGATCATATGTGGGTCTGTCAGGTCGATGTAGGCAAGGAAGAACCTGTACAGATCGTTACCGGTGCGCAGAATGTGAAGCAGGGCGATCTGGTTCCTGCCGCTCTGCATAATTCCCGCCTCCCCGGTGGGATCCACATTACAAAGGGTAAACTCCGTGGAGAAGTTTCCAACGGTATGCTGTGCTCCATTAAAGAGTTGAATCTGACTCTCAACGATGTTCCCTATGCCATTGAAGACGGCATCTGGATCTTAGAAGAGGATTGCAAGCCCGGTGATGATATCAATCTGGTTATCGGCAACGATGATACGGTTGTTGACTTCGAGATCACCAACAATCGACCCGACTGCTATTCCATCATTGGCTTGGCTCGTGAATCCGCTGCAGCCTTCAACCTTCCCATGAAGCATCATGAGCCTGTGGTCAAGGGCGGAGCAGAGGGGAATCTGTTGGATCTGATCGATGTAGAAGTTCCCGCCGAGGAGCTGTGCCGTCGTTATTCTGCCCGTATGGTGCGGAATGTAAAGATCGCCCCCTCCCCCAAGTGGCTCCGTCAGAGACTCCGTGCCAACGGTGTCCGACCCATTAACAACATCGTAGATATTACCAACTATGTTATGCTGGAATACGGTCAGCCCATGCACGCTTTCGATTATCGTTATATTTCCTCCAAGAAGATCGTTGTTCGTGAGGCAGTGGAGGGAGAAACTCTGGTTACTTTAGACGGCAATGAACGGAAGCTTACTCCCGGTATGCTGGTCATTGCTGATGGTGAGAAGCCCATCGGTCTGGCAGGTGTTATGGGCGGCGAAAATTCCGAGATCGTAGATGATACCGTTGATGTTGTCTTCGAGTCTGCAAACTTTGACGGAACCTCTATCCGTCAGACTGCACTGGCTCTGGGCATGCGTACAGAGTCCTCCGGTAAGTTCGAGAAGAACATTGATCCCATGCTGACTGTCCCTGCGGTCAACCGTGCCTGCGAGCTGGTAGAGCTTCTGGGTGCAGGTGAGGTCATGGACGGCATGATCGATATCCTCAACTACATTCCCCAGCCCCGTACACTGGAGCTGGAGCCCGATCGGATCAACGCTCTCCTTGGTACGAATATTTCCAAGGAAGATATGTTAGACTATCTGAATAGGCTTGAAATCCCTGTAGAGGGAAATACCATTCTGGTTCCCTCCTTCCGTCCCGATCTGCAGATCATGGCAGACATTGCCGAGGAGGTAGGCAGACTGTACGGCTACAATGTGATCCCCACCACCACCTTCCGTGCCGAAACCGCTGAAGGCGGCTATACCGGTAACATGGTACAGGAAAACCTCACCGGCTCTCTGTGCCGCAGCCTTGGCTACAGTGAGATCCTCAGCTATTCCTTCGTTTCCCCCGGCATCTTTGACCAGATCAGACTGCCTTCTGATTCTCCCCTGCGTAAGACTCTGTGTATCCAGAATCCTCTGGGCGAGGACACCTCAGTTATGCGCACCATTGCACTGCCCTCTATGCTCAGCGTTCTTGCCCGTAACTATAATTATCACAACATCTCCGTCAAGCTCTATGAGCTGGCAAAGGTCTATCTGCCCGTAGAGGGAGAGATCTTGCCCCGTGAGCCCAAACATCTGGTTTTAGGAACCTATGGCGCAAATGAGGATTTCTTCAGCCTGAAGGGTGAGATTGAAACTATTTTCGAAGGCTTGAACATTCCTGCTGCACGCTATACTGCAGTTAAGGACAACCCCTCCTATCATCCCGGTCGCTGTGCAAGTATCAGTGTGAACGGGATCCAGGTAGGTGTCTGTGGTCAGATCCATCCTCTGGTGGCAAAGAACTATGACATGGATACAGAGATCTATGCTGCAGAGCTGGACTTCTCCGTTCTTGTCACTCTGATGCAGCCCAAGAAAACCTATATTCCCCTGCCCAAGTATCAAGCGGCTACCCGTGATATTGCTGTTGTCTGTGATGAGGCTGTCACTGTGGCACAGTTAGAGGATTGCATCCGTTCCACCGGCGGCAAGCTACTGCGTGAGGTCAAGCTCTTCGACATCTACCGTGGTAAGGGCATTGAGGAAGGTAAAAAGAGCGTAGCCTTCAGCCTGAGCCTCCGTGCAGATGACCGTACCCTGACAGACGTAGATGTAGAAAGCGTCGTCTCCCCCATTCTGTCCAAATTAGAGACAGAATTGAACGCAAAGCTCCGCTGATTTGTAACCAAATTGTCATAATAAATTCCTTTACTTTCCCGCTGTTTTCGGTTATAGTATTAGAAAAGAGCAAAGGAGGTCAGCGTTATGGATCACAATACCATTAAGTTCAGTACCGTTGAAGATAATACCGAGGAAATGAAGCAGGTTCTGACCCAGGTGTACCGTTCTCTCACTGAGAAGGGCTATAATCCCATCAATCAGATCGTTGGCTACATTCTTTCTGAGGACCCCACCTATATTACCAATCACAATAACGCTCGCAGCCTCATTTGCAAGCTCGATCGTGACGAGCTTCTGCAAGAGCTGGTTCGGCATTATCTCTTCGATTAAGATCCCGGGGGCGTGTTGCGGGTCACTGCAACACGCCCTGACTTCTATCCATTGCTTTGCTATGGGATCCATCAGCGAACCCATAGAAATATATCGTTTCACGGAACTTCCCTCCCAAAACTTCCATTTACCTCTCCCCTGCAAATCGGGCCATTTGTAACAACCCGGAGAAAATAGTTGACAAATCAGCTTCGATGTGTTACAATATGGTTACATTTTTATTAGGAGGTCCTTATGTCCGAAAAAAATGAAGTCCTGATGTACAAAGGCAAGCCCCTGATCAGAAAGGACAATATGGTATATTACGGCTCTATGGCGGATGAGTACATCCTCCAGATGCAGATCCTCGAGACCACTGATCTCAGCGACCTGAAGCTTGCTACCAAGGTAGCCATCCAGCTCCAGCGCACTGCTGCGGATCTTCGTCCCAGAGATCGCATCGTTAAGAAAGGCGAATTTGAAGGCTTCTATGCAGCATTGGAAGTTGGCTGCATTTGGCTGTCACGCATTTCCAAAAAGTAAAACAAACCTTGGGAGGTTCCTATGAAACGATTGGCAAAGACTCTTTTCGCATTCCTTTTGGCAGCTTCTATTCTATGTTCTATGATTATTCCCGCTTTTGCGGCGGATATGGTAACCCACATCGGCATTGTGAAAGCCCGTGGCGGATTACGGCTGCGCAACGATGCAAGCACTTCCTCTAAGATCCTTGATACTGCCCACTACGGTGACAGCGTTGTTGTTCTCTCCAAGAAAGGCGACTGGTATAAAGTCAGCTATAATCTTCAGGTAGGCTACATGAGTGGACAATATCTGACTCTGAAGGAGCGGGAGAACATTGATCTTGGTACCGGCAGCATTGATGGCTCCGTCGTCAATATGCGCAGTGGTCCCAGCACCTCTAAGAGCCGTGTTGCACAGCTTTACAGAGGCAGCAAGGTTGAGATCTTCGGCTTCAACTGTGGCTGGTACAAGGTTCGTGCCAAGGATCAGGTAGGTTACATTCGTTCTGATTTGGTAGAGCTTCTGGATAAGCCTGCTGATAATTACGGTGTCAGCTCCGGAAGCAACAACAGCAACAATAACAACAGCAGCTCTCTCAGCGCAGGTGAGAAGCTGGTAGCCTATGCAAAGACCTTTGTGGGCTATCCCTATGTTTACGGTGGCTCCTCCCCTTCCGGCTTCGACTGCTCCGGTTTCGTTCAGTATGTATGCCGTCAGATGGGTTATACCGTTAAGCGTACCGCTACCGCACAGCTGTCTAACGGAACAAAGATTTCCCGCGACCAGCTTCAGCCCGGTGATCTGGTATTCTTCGGTTACGGCAGCTCTGCCAGCCATGTTGGTATTTACATCGGGGACGGTAAGTTCGTCCACGCTCAGAACTCAAGCACCGGCGTGGTGATTACAAGCCTGTCTCAGAGCTATTACGACAGCCGCTATTTGACTGCTCGTCGAATTGTTGAATGAGTTAAGTCATACATAAAAATTGCACCTTTCTTTCACAGAAAGGTGCAATTTTTTTGTGCTTCTGCACAGAATATTACAAAATAAACAGGAGGTGCAATCATGCAAGAATTGCGAAAAAGGAAACAGACCATTGTTTTCTCAGAGCCGCCGTCTATTCTGTCCTTTGCATCAGTTGTTGGGAAAATGGAAGCCTGTGGTCCCCTATCCGGTAGCTTCGACCTCAGTGCAAGAGACGGTCATTTCGGTCAGATCTCATGGGAGAAGGCGGAAACACATATGCAAAGAACAGCCCTGCAATTGGCACTGCAAAAAGCTGCTTTAGAGGAAAAGGATTTGGATGCTGTATTCCTCGGAGATCTACTCAACCAGTGCATTGGTTCAAGCTTTAGTATGAGAGGGAAGAACATCCCTACCCTTGGACTATATGGTGCTTGTTCTACTATGGCAGAGGGTATGCTCCTTGCAGGAATGAGTGTCGCCGGTGGCTTCTGCAACCGAGTATCTGCACTTAGCTCCTCCCACTTCGCCTCCTCAGAGCGGCAATATCGCTTCCCTCTGGGATACGGCGGACAGAGACCCCCAACGGCTCAATGGACGGTTACAGGCTGCGGTGCGGTGATCATCGGAAAAAGTGGAAACGGCCCCTATCTGCGATCTGCAACCATTGGATGCGTGACAGACGCCGGCGTTACAGATGGGAATAATATGGGAGCCGCTATGGCTCCTGCTGCATTCCAAACCATTCTTGCCCATTTCCGTGACACAGGTACGGGGCCGAAGGATTATGACCTGATCGTAACCGGTGATCTTGGAAAGCTTGGCAGTCAAGCCCTACGTCAGTTGTTTGAAAAAGAAGGCATTGATTTTGGTCCCCACTACGAGGACTGCGGTGTATTGATATTTGATTTAGAGAAACAGGATGTGCACTGCGGTGGAAGTGGCTGTGGCTGCAGTGCAGCGGTTCTCTGCGGCTATTTACTGGGACAAATGCAGAGAAGGAAGATAAACAGAATGCTATTCTGTGGAACAGGTGCTCTGCTCTCCCCTGTTTCGATCCAGCAGGGCGAAAGCATTCCAAGTATCTGCCACGCAGTAGAGCTCCATACAGAAAGGTCGTGAGTCAATGGAGTATTTAAAGGCGTTTTTTGTCGGGGGCATCATTTGCTTTCTTGGTCAGCTACTGATCGACAGAACAAAGCTGACTCCTGCCAGGATCCTCATAGGAATGGTTGTGGCAGGTGTGATTCTTGGAGCATTAGGGATCTATGACAGGATCCTTCGGTTTGCAGGAGCAGGTGCCAGCGTTCCCATTATCGGATTTGGCAGTCTCCTTGCAAGAGGAGTGAAGACAGCAGTTAACACAAGGGGTTTCCTTGGGATTTTTACCGGTGGCTTAGGTGCAACAGCAGGCGGGGTTGCTGCGGCAGTATTCTTCGCCCAACTGATCAGCTTAATTTTTGATCCAAAGGATAAATAATAAGCCTATGGGCATACTATCAGGGCGGAACACCGCAAAAAAGGGAGGAATCAATCATGGAAAATAAGAACCAGAAGACCAATCAGAATCAGCAGAACAACCAGAACCAGCAGAACAATCAGAATCAGCAGAACAACCAGAACCAGCAGAACAACCGTAAGTAATCCGGGCTGATCACTGCTGAGGATTGATCACAGCGTAAAAATGGCGAACAGGAGCTAAACACCCTGTTCGCCATTCATTTATTGATCAATTGACAGTCTTATGCCTTCACACTGCCGTCTGCATTGAAGAGAGGAAGCTTCTCCAAATAAATAATATCATCACGAGTCTGTGCATCGCCCTCAGCAAGAATTGCCATACGACCTGCAACAATGCCACCTGCTTCCAGAACAAGCTTCTCAATAGCAGCCAAGGACTCACCGGTAGAGATCACATCATCCACGATCAAGATACGCTTACCCTTCATGATCTCGGCATCAGCAACATCCAAATACAGGTGCTGCTCCTTCGCAGTGGTAATGGAGTTCACCTTAACATCAAACACACCGGACATATAGAGCTTGGGAGCCTTACGAGCAAGGAAATACTTATTCTGTCCACTCTGACGAGCCATCTCGTGGACCAGAGGAATGCCCTTCGCCTCAGCGGAGATCATATAGTCATATTCAGGAGCCTTCTCCAACAGGGCCCCTGCAGTCTTAACAGTCAGTTCCACATCCCCGAAAATAACAAATGCACCAATATAAAGATCATCCGTCACCTTGCAGATGGGCAGATCACGGCTAATGCCGGCAATGTTCATCGTATAATGCATGATGAATATCTCCTTTGTCACGGTAATTCTATTGCTTCTTGCAACAAGCTTATTATACAAATAATTTCATAGCTTGTCAATTCTTCTTATTGTTTTTTTGAATAAAATTATTGCAAGAACACAATCTATGTACGAGGTGATTCAGATGACCAACGATATAGAAATGTTAAATTCCATCCGCAAATCGACCCAGATGGGTTGTTACGGCATCAAAACTGTAATGGCGGAAACGTCAGACGCAAATCTTTATTCCGAGCTGAAAAACCAGCTTTCTGAGTATGAAAAAATCTACGACGAAGCCGACGCTCTCTTAAAGGAGCGGGGTGGGAAAGCGAAAAACATCAACCCTATGGCAAAATACAGTTCCTCAATGTCCGCAACGATGCAGGTTCGCATGGCGAAGGATCCCAACGCAAAGATCGCCGATCTTATGATGCGAGGAAACACAAAGGGAATGATCAAGAGCATCCACAATCATCGCAGCATGGGTGTTCTGGACCCCAAGGTCTCCTGCCTGTCCAATCGGCTGTTGCAAACAGAACAGGCCAATATCGACAGTATGAAGACCTTCCTCTAACTCAGAAGTTAGGAACAAAACTGGGGCCTCCTGCATATATCATCTCTGAGGAGGTGCTTTATGCCAAGCAACGGTTTCTTACGCATTCGCGTATATACTTCCGATGCACAGCTTCCTGTTGAGGATGCTACAGTTACGGTAACACAGCCGGGAAGCAGAGGCTCCCGGCTGTTAGCAACCAGGATCACAGATGAAAGTGGGCTCATTGATACGTTGACGATTCCTGCACCGGATCGCTCCCAAAGTCTCGCTTCCGGAACAGTTGCTCCTTTTACATTTGTTGATGTAATCGTTGACCACCCACAGTACGAACGAGTTCTTGTCGAGAATGCTCAGATCTTCGCCGGAGAGCTTTCCGAACAGAACATTGCCCTGATCCCTATCGAAGAGGGCCCACAAGTCTGGAATATGACAGAAATATTCCGGATCACCCCCCAACCCTTATAAACTATGGTTACAGTAACACCTTACATTCCACAGAATATCACTGTGCATCTTGCGGGACCTACGGTATCAGCGGCGAATGTTACCGTACCCTTCATTGACTATGTAAAAAATGTTGCATCCAGCGAGATCTATCCCACTTGGGAAGAAAGCGCCCTGACTGCCAATATTTTAGCCATTATATCCTTCGCTTTAAATAGGGTCTATACGGAATTCTACCGTTCTCAGGGCTATGATTTCGACATCACTGCATCAACAGCCATTGACCAAAAATTTATTAACGGAAGAAATTACTTTGAAAGCATTTCAAGGATCGTAGACAACTTATTCAACGATTATTTACGAAGACCCGGCTTTGTGGAGCCACTGGCTGCAAAATTCTGTAATGGCACCACTGTTACCTGCGAGGGTTTAAGTCAGTGGGGATCTCAAAGATTGGCAGAGCAAGGCTTGAATTCCCAGCAGATCCTACGAAGATATTATGGTGATAATATAGAAATCGTCCGTGATGCCCCACTGAGAGGCTACACACCATCCTACCCCGGCACGCCTCTACAGCGAGGATCCAGAGGACCAAATGTAGTTCGTATACAGGTCATGCTGAATCGAATCTCTCGAAACTATCCAGCCATTCCTCGAATCGGTTCCGTAGATGGGATCTTTGGCACACAAACAGAAACCGCAGTGCGAGCATTCCAGCAGATATTTGGACTTACGGCAGATGGGATCGTGGGAAAAGCCACCTGGTATCGACTGGTTCGATTATATGTAGGAGTCAATTCTCTGGCTGAATTAGAATCCGAGGGGCAGACCTTCTACGCAGTCCGGTGGCAGGATCCGGGACAACTGCAAAGCGGAGCAAGAGGTCAGTCTGTAAGACAGCTGCAGTTTATGCTTCGAGTCCTTTCTGAATACATCCCCAATATTCCTCCGGTTCAGGAGGACGGGATCTTTGGCCCTGCAACACGAAATGCGGTTATAGCGTTCCAGCGATTTGCAGGTTTGATTGCAGATGGAATCGTGGGGCCGAACACTTGGAGAGCGCTCTATGATCGCAGTGCTTCCATTGCATCTACTGTCAGAGATATCGTCGGTCAATATCCGGGCTCCCCTCTCCAGTCCGGAGATCGTGATTACCAGTAAAGGAGGTTCCTATGAGAGTCGCAAAGCAACCGGAACGAACGCCTATCACAGATTTGCAGGAAATGCTCCGTTTGATTGATCCGAGCTCCAAATTGGGATATGACGGAATCTACGGAGAGGAGACAGAGGAATCAATCCGCAACTATCAAACACAAAACAACTTACCCCAAACAGGACAGGTGGATCATGACACATGGCGCTCTATTCGAAAAACCTACAAGGAGCAGAAGCTCCTCCATGGTCCTGCACATCCATTGTTGCTGGTTCTGCAGCCGAATCAAGTAATCCGGAAAGGTTCAGATAATCTGCATCTGTATATGATGCAGGCTGTCTTAACCGCTCTACGGCAATTTTATTTGGATGTGCCGCCTTTCAGTATTACAGGAATACTGGACGAACCAACCTCAAAGGCGGTCATATGGTTCCAGGAAAGAGCGGGTCTGCCTGCAAACGGCGAAATCGACAAGCGTACATGGGCTCACCTTGCACATGAATACAGGCAGGTGGTGGGAGACGGCTCCGGCAGCTTTCCCATTCGTAGTGCACAGGACCCAAGTACAGATTCCCCAAGGGTCTCAACATCCCAAGATTCGAATTCCTAAAAACAGGGGCTGTTCTTCGGAAATCCGAAGAACAGCCCCTTAGGCTTAATCTATCAGGTTATGAAGCGCAGCTCAGGGAGCAACAGGATCCAGAGGGAGCTCATTGTCACCCAATCCGCTATCATCACCGGGGTTCTCGGGAGTAACAGGAGTTTCAGGCTCTACAGGAGTCTCAGGCTGATACAGCTTATAGAAGCGCATCATCATGGTGGCAACCTGTGCACGGGTTGCGGTATCCAGAGGCTTGATACGCATCTTAGCATCGCCCTGAATCAGACCGGCACCCACGGCCCACTTCATAGCATCCTCTGCCCAGGAAGAAACCTGATTTCCATCCTCGAACTTGCTCAGATCAGCAGACGCATCTGCCTGAACCTGATCCTTCATAGCGTAGCGGTAAAGGATGGTAACGATCTGCTGGCGGCTGATCTCCTGCTCGGGAGCGAAGAGATTCTCACCAACACCGTTGACGATCTCGTTCTTATATGCCCAGTTCACAGCAGCAGTATACCAGCTGTTGAGCTTGCAATCCTTAAAGACACAGCTATGAACATTCTCATGCTCGGGAGAGCCTGCGAATCTCCACAGAACCGTTACCAGCTGTGCACGGGTCATGGAGTCGTTGGGTCCAAAGATCATCTGGCTCTTGCCATTGAACAAGTCATGGGTAACTACGAAGTTCACAGCCTCTGCAAACCATGCATCTGCAGGAACATCAATGAAGGTAAGATCGTAGGGGGATACAGCACCACAGCGGATGCACTCATAGTAGGTGTTGCCTTCCTCATCGGTCTTCATTTCATTGCTATGACCTGCGGGCTTCTCATACTCGATGTAACGAGTTTCGCCGCATTCACACTCAACGGACTTCCGTCCACGCTCATCACAGGTGGTAGGAATATCGAAGAGCACAGTCAGCTCATGGGCCTCACCGGTTTCAAGATCGAAGTGGAATGTCTGGTTGCCTAACTGGAACCAATCGGTAACATATTCGCCGCCGATGAAGTACATATCCTTGCCGCTTTCCTTGTCAACAGCGGGACCGGTGTACTCTGCAGGAACCTCATATTCGCAGCCTTCAATATCGCAGAAGAGCAGATCGTTCTCACGATCGTATACGATGTTATGGTTCTCGACGTCTGTATTGTCGTCATCGCCATCATCGTCACCATCGTCGCCATCATCAGGATCATCGGGCTTGGGAGTCTCATCCTTGGTAAAGGTATCCAGAACCGTACCGTCTGCATTGTATGCAGTAACGGTCAGCACATGCTCTGTAGCATCAGCAATGATATATACTGCATCATACTCCTGAGTAATAGCTGCAAAGTGGAAGTTGGGATCGTCCACAGCTGCATAATTGACATCACGGGACTTCTCGCCGAGGTCGCCGCAGATCATGTAGGTAGTGCCGTTCTCAACAGGCTCCCCAGCCTTGAGCTGCTCGGTACGAGCGTAGGAGTGATCATGTCCGGAGAATACCACATCAATGCCAACCTCGTCGCAGACGGAGGGGATCGCCTCATGGAAGCGCTGATTGCCACCGCTGGGATTGGTGTAGTAGACGGACTGGTGGACGGACAGAACCTTCCACTTGCATTCGGTTTCTGCTGCATCGACCTTCAGCCATTCCATAGCCTCAGTCAGATTTGCAGAATTGTTGATCACCGCAACATAAACATTATTGAACTCATAGGAGAAGTAGTCGGGATGAGGCAGTTCCAGAACAGCATTTGCAACAGAGCCGCTGAAGTCGCCATAGTATTCGTGGTTTCCTAAAACATGGATCACACCGGTATCTGCAACACTGCTTGCGTTGAAGACCTCGAAGAGCTCCTCCCAATGGCCATAGGAGCCGCCGTTGTCTACGAAGTCACCGGACTGAAGACCGAAGTCCACATCTTCCTTATCGATGAGCTCAAGCATACCCTGAAGCAGTGCAATGGCTTCTGCATCCTGTGCAGGATCGCCAAGCATCTGCGTATCACCCAGAACATAGAAACGAGTGTTCAGGCTGTCTGCAGGCTGCGTGGTAAAGCTCTGCATCTCAGACCAGCCAAATTCGCTGCCGTCGCCGACCCAGAAGCAATACTCTGTATCGGGAGTCAGACCGCTGAGGGTCAGGCTGTTCACAACAGCTGCATCCTTGGTGGTGGGGAATGCAACCAGCTTGCTTTCTGCTCTCTTGGTCAGATAATCGCTATCGGGGCCGGTGCCGCGCTTCATGGAATCATAAACAGCCTTCTCCATGTAGCGGACATATGCCTTTTCACGAGCATACTGTGCATTTGCAAACCAAGAAATGGTCTGTTCGGTAGAAGGATCCTCGGGAACAGAGAGGAAAATCGCAGTGGGAAGCTCATTGTCCTTACCGGCATAGCTCAGAACAGTTCCGGTAGTGGCAAAGGACAAGCCAAGCTCGCTGGATGCGGTAAGAGTGAAGCTTTCCCCTGCTGCCAGACCTGCAAGGCCGTCAGTAGTCAGAGTGCCATCTTCACCGGTGGTACCCAGAAGGGTCTCACCCCGGTAAACATTGACATTGGGTGCAGCATTGCCATCTACATCATAGACAGTAATGGTGCAGGATCTACCCTGAACCATAATACCAATGTCCAGAGTATAGTAAGCAGTGACAGGAAGCGTGGTAAAAGCATATGCATCGGTACCGATCTTGCCCTCAGCATCGGTAAAGCTAATATTGCTGACACGGTACTTCAGGTAGTCGACCTCAGGATCCACAGTTGCGGGAACTGCGAAGCTGACCGTAGCAATAACACCCTCCATGCCGTCGGTCTTGGATGCCTTCAGACTCAGGGAGCCCTTCTTATAACCGGTGGACAGGAATTCATAGCTGCCCTCCACACCCTCTGCAAAGGTGATCACAGGAGCACCGTAAACGCTGCCACCGACACCGGTGGTGGGAGTACCGAAATCGGTGTTAATATCAATGACAGTCATTTCCACTTCATTGATCATGCCGTTTGCAGTAAGCTCCATAACATAATTACCGCCAAGGGTTACAATGCCGTCGCCGCCGAAGGATACGAAAGCATTGCTTGAATCCTCAGCCTTGATCTCAAACTGACGATTCACGGAAACATAGTTGCCGTCTCCATCGGAGATCTGAACCGTTACGGTATGAACGCCATTGCCAAGACTGGTACGGGTCAGAGCCTTGCTGTCGTCACCGTCACAGGGGATGTTCTTGCCATCAATGAAGATCACGGTAGCACTTGCATCTACGCCGGTACGATTCTGGCTCTCAGGATCGTGGAAGGTAGCGGCAAGCTCCACATCAGAGGTGGTCAGGACGGTAGAACCGTCGGCAGCCAGCTCCTCACCATTAATGGTGACGGAATCGATCACAGGATTCACAAGGTCATCCAAATTGGTGCCGTACACGAAGCGCATATCATCGAAGTACAGGGTGCCATTGAAGCGGCCCTCACCTGCTGCAGGCTGATAAGACAGCCACAGCAAACCTTCGCCCTGACGGATCATCATGGGATGCTCCGCAGAAATGCTGGAGTGCAGAGAAGTCAGATCGGTGTAGCAGTACATCCAGCCTGTCCAGTTGATGCCGCCGGAGTTCGCTCCGTCCGTTGCGTTCATCAGGGGCAGGTTCTTGGTGGAATAGCCGTTTCCATTCCATACAGCCACGTCCACATAGGGCTTATAAGCAGGAGTTCCTTCAGGAGCATAGATCCATACACCGAGCTCGGTGGGATAGCCTTCTACAGGGATCTCCTCGCCGCAATAGCGGACGTAGAAGTTGGAGTTGGAGCTGTTATCGAAGGAGGAATAGTCGTAGTTCAGCTCCAGAGAGTAGTCGCCGGAACGAACAGGAGCACCATCCTCACGGCTTGCAGTACGCAGACCGCCTGCCATGTATGCCTTAATGGAATTGTTGGGCCACAGGTAATAGGTGTAGCCGTTTGCACGGAAAATGGGAGCTGCAGGAACTGCAGAATCGTAGTTACCGGTGAACTGATAAGGAGCAGTCAAAGTGGTAACGGTGGGGTTACCGGAATAGGTTCCGGCTGTAATAACATCCAGCTGGGGATAATCACCGTAGTAGCCGTCGCCATAGGGGCTGCCTGCGTAGTGGTAAGTATTCTTGCCCATATGGAAGTGAGCAGCAGTCAGAGGACCATTCTCATCAGGCTCGAAATCCTGATAAATAATGGGCATCTTACCGATCTCCACGGCAATGGTATCGGACAGAACTGTACCATCCAGCTTGGTATAGCTGACGGTTACAGCTGCTTCCACAGTACCCTCGAAGTTGCCACTATGGAAGATATTACCGTTCATGGAGCCCACAGCTTCGTTTTCGATGCCCTCCGTCTTAGACTCGATGGTCCAAGTGAAGTCGCCGTCCTTATAGTTGATGCCACGCTTTGCGTACTTGGCATTCAGACCCAGATCGGAATCTGCATTGAAATCCAGAGAAATAGACTCACCGGTGAAGTACAGATCGTCAATGTCTGCAATGACGATCTTGGTGGTACCAACCGTCTTGGCGCCGTTCTTCAGTTCCACGACTGCCTCACCGACGAAGCCTGCCTTAGCAGTAAACAGACCTTCAGAGTCAATGTTGCCTGCTTCTGCATTCACATTCCAGCTCAGACCGGTGGGGAGCTCGGCATTGCCGCCTGCAGCATCAACACCGATTGCAGTGAACTGTACAGAGCTGCCGGGGGTGTACACACGGTTGTTGGGACTGATAGAGGCGTGATCGAAGCTGCCATCGGACACTGCTGTGGAAACCAGCAACAGCGCAGAAGCAACCGTACGCTCAGGTCCGTCAGAGGGAGAGTTCCGAACTGCCAGCTCGTCGGTGCCCTCACGAACAGAGGCGTAGGTAGCAGAGCCGCCGCCGTCTAAGTACAGAGCATCCACGCAGCCTGCCTTCAGCAGGATCTCGCCCATATCATACAGGGACATACCAACGGAATAGGGAGGCTGTCTGCCGTCAATAAGCATAGTCATAACAGAGCCGTCAGCCTTCACGCCGATGGAGTTACGGGGCATAAGGTCCAGGTTGTTGGGATCGGCAACGTTGACACCGTCCTTAACCAGGTAGAAGGGACCGGAAATGGCTTCCAGGACATCGGAATGATCCTCGCCATAGTCACGGATGACATAGGAGCCGTCCTTCAGGACTGCAAAGTAGGGCTCCTTAGCATTGCCGTTACCGGTCTGAACCAGATTGCCTTCCATGATCAGGTAGCCAAGAGGCTGAGCAGTCTGCATGTTATAGTAGTCGCCGTTGGTGGCAAACACAACAGAGCCGCCGGTTGCCTGCTCGAAAGCAGCAGCCTGATCGGTAGTGCGCATCATGCCCCAAGTCAGGGCATTGTTCTTAACAGCCTCTGCACGGCTGCCGGGGGTGCTGCCTTCGGTATAATAACCGTAATAGGAAGCACGGAAGGTGACCTCAGCGTTGGGAGCAACCGTGGTGATGAATGCCATCTGCTGGTTGTTACCTGTGGTATCGTTGAGGATCACCTGAGACTCGGTTACACCGGAAACGATGGTGTAATCTGTCTGGGAGATCTTGTACTTCCCTGCGGGAGGCTCAATGGCGGGGCCTGCTGCAAAGCCTGCAGGGGCTAAGCTCAGGACCATAGCCAGAACCAGAACGAAGGAAAGCACACGCTTGAAAGAATGCTTCATTAGTATTACCTCCAAATCTGTTAGGATACTTGTTATTATCTCACATTATTCTACATATGTCAAGCGATTTTCGGACATATCCTAAAATTTCATAAATTATTTCGTCTAAAGTTTAAATGAAGATCCGTTTAAGCGTAAAAAAGGAACCATCCACTTAAATGAATGGTTCCTCTATTTCTGAGCTCTGCGAAGGAGTCTTCGGTAGCAATGAGCCGCAAAACTACGGATGCGGAGGTATCCGTACCGGAATGGGAAGACAAAACAATGCCAATACACATAAAATCGGTATGCCTTATCCTTTTCACAATCAATGTATCGCTCCCCACGATAGAAACCCTCAAGGATACCCAAAAGCTGTGAGGAGGAAACAAGCTCCGTTTCATAGCAATTATCCCCACGGATGCGGTAACGATCTCCCTTCATCCCAATGATACGATGGAGAACATACTGCCCATTGTTCCGCTTAAACAGAACCACATCAAACCGTTTAGGCTTCCGACCAAGTACCTTGATCACAGGCTGCTCCTGCCATTGGTGAAGCATGGGTTCCATGCTCTTGCCAATGGTCAGCTTCAAAAGGAAGCCATCCTTCTGAAGCTGTTCCTCAATACTGCGGTTCATTCTGTCAACAAACCGCCATCTCGCAGGGTTTTGAGGAATGCACTCAGGTTCTCCCTTGCACGATCCTCTGCCACATCGTATTTATTGATTACAGCCTGCAAAAGCTCCCGTTCAGTAGTGTCTCCTTGATTCAAAAGCTCCATTAAAAAAGCACCGGTTTCGTTCAGCTTGACCATTCCGTTAAACCTTGCATTATCCTTCCCAACTGCAACAGCAATGTGCTGGTCGGAAATCTCACGGACCACAAAACGGTATTTAAGCTTCATCTATCTTCCCTCCAAGGATCACATCATGAGCCACAACAGCAGATTCCTGCTCTGCTGTGCAGCGGATCCGCCACAGACGACAACCGTTCAAGATCTGTTCAAGCATGTCTAAAGTAGAAATCAACGTCTCAGGCTCCGGCGGTAACAGGATCTGAACCATAAGGACATTGAGTGCTTCTTCCTTGCTCATGGGAAGAACCTCATTGGTCTCACTGCGTTCAATCAAACACAGATCACACAGAGGAACCTTTACATTCCGATTGGCGCCTTCCTTCCCTGCCCAGGGTGTTCCGTAAACATAGGGAACTCCCTCATGGAAGCGAACAATGGGCTTATCCCCGTTAACTATATTTACCTTTGGGAAATAGGACTTGATCCAATGGCGAGTATGGGTGGTCTTCCCTACTCCACTGCGAGCAAAGAAGGCAATTCCACGTCCTTCTGCCTCGATCACAGAGGCATGGAGCAAAAATGCGTTCCGTCTCGGGAGCTGGAGACAAAGCTGCCGGTATGCGCAAACACTCTCTAAATAGCCTTGGTCTGCAGGATATGGGGAAACCTTCGCTTCTGCATTCCGTTCTTCTTCTGAAACATGGATCACAAAGTCCGCTTCGCCATCCCCGGTATAGAGGTATTTCTGACACTGAAGCTCAAGATGAGGAAACTCATTCTGTAATTCTACGATGAAATCACCGAGTAAATATCGAGCCATAGATATACTCCTTCTTTTAACCACATATTCTATATAACCTTAACATAATCAAGGCAGAAAGTCAAGAAGAGATGAAGTGTTTAAAATTGTTTTCAGCATTTTCTTGCAAAGTATTGCATTTTTGTAATCTATCTGTTATAATGTTTAAATGAGTAACAATTTAGTACAGAAAGGAGATGATCTGATTGAATAAACTCATCAGTATCATTCTATGCATCGCCCTTCTTTCCGGTCTGACTACCTTCGATGCCCCGGACAGGCTGGAGCTTAGCGGAGTGCAGATCACTGCCGGAGACGGTGTGATCGTATCCTCCCAAACTACCGGCAGAGGCTGTACCCTTTTCCTACCCGGGAATGCGGACATTCGAGCTCTCCCCTTACAATATGAGCTCAGTCATACAGCCGTGTTGCTCAAGGTCAAGGGGAGCAAGGCAGAACAGATCGTACAGAACGGTGAGCCCCTGGATCTGACGTCTATTTGCGGAGAGTCTATCCCTTATACCCTTGAGATCACAGCGAGCTACGGAGATCAGGTCTCCGGCTTAGCTGTAGAAATCTACCCCACCGACAGCATTGCTTCTATGTATCTGTGCAGTGAGGATCCTGTTAATATGGGGAGACCATGGGTAGAATCAAGCCCAACGAAGTCTAATTCCGCAAAGGGAACCATGCTCATGATCAACGAGGGCGGCACTGTGGTATATCAGGATAAGCTGACCCAGATCAAGGGGCGCGGAAACTCCACATGGCTGGCAGAGAAGAAGCCCTATCAGATCAAACTCGCCACAAAGACCGATCTATTAGAAAGCGGTCGATCTGAAAATGTGGCGAAAACCTGGGTGCTGCTGACCAATCATTCCGACCCCTCCCTGCTTCGGAATCAAACTGTCTATGGACTGTCTGTATCCATGGGAATGGTTCCGGGTATCGAATGCAGACCTGTCAATCTTTTCTACGACGGAGAATATCGTGGTGCATATCTGCTGTGTGAAAAGGTAGAAATCGATAGCGGTCGTGTAGATATCGAAGACTTGGAAGGCAGCTTTGAGGATGCAAATCCCGATGTCGACTTCGATTCTCTGCCCGTTGCTACCGCATATACCGCAAACGGTGCTAAGTATATCTACTGCCCCGGCTTGAAGGATCCGGAGAATATTTCCGGCGGCTACTTACTGGAGATGGATACTGCTGTCCGTGCTCAGGCAGAGAAATGCTTTCTGATCACCACTCGAAACACACATATTGTAGTAAAGAGCCCGGAATTCTGCAGTAAAACTGCAATGGACTATATTGCAAGCTATTATCAGGAATTCGAGGATACCCTCTTTAACAAGGGCATGCATCCCACCAACGGAAAAAACCTTGCAGATTATGCGGATATCAACAGTCTGGCACAATGCTATATTGTAAATGAGCTGACAAAGAATCCTGACGGATATCGAACCTCCTGCTACTTCTACAAGGATGCAGACACTGATATCCTGATGGCAGGCCCCATTTGGGACTACGATCTGAGCTTTGGGCAGGGCTGGGGGCAGTTTGTCCCCTTCTGCGCAGAAACAGACAGATATTTCACCCTTTTCTCCACCTTTAGCAAAGCCCTGTATCAAAGCGGAGATTTTAGGCAGGCGGTTCACGATATTTACTTGGAGACGGTATCCCCTATCGTAAATAATGAACTGCTCCCTGCTCTCAATGAGGATCGTCAAGCTTTGAATCATGCTGCAAGGGCTAACAATCTGGTTTGGAATCGTTCCTACAAGGACTGGAGCAATGGTTGCAACACCTTGATTAATTACATTACAGCTCGTAACAACTGGCTAACCGATGCCTTCGCTACATGGAGTCGTGAAACAATAGGTCGGCTGAATGAATACCATGATGTGCGAGAAGAAGACTGGTTCTTTGATGCCGTTGTAGATGCTACAGAATTTGGCCTGATGAATGGTATGGGAGTCGGTATTTTCTCTCCCCATAAGACCAGTACCCGTGCCCAGAGCACCAAGGTTCTGTGGGCAATTTCCGGCTCCCCCGACCCCAAGAAGCCCTCCGGCTTCTCCGATGTGATCGAAACAGAATGGTATGCTTCCGCTGTAGCATGGGCGAAGGAGAACAATGTTGTCAATGGCTATATAAATGGCACCTTCGCACCCAACAAGGAGATCACCAGACAGGAACTGATCACGATTATGTATCGTCACAGCAGCAACGCAAAGGGAAGCCGTGCTGTGCTTGACGACTTCAAGGATGGAAGTGAGATCAACAGCTATGCTGTAGATGCCATGTGTTGGGCGCTTGAAAACGACATCGTCAAGGGCTATACGGATAACACCCTCCGTCCTCGGGATCCTGTGAGCCGTGCTGAGCTTGCAACCTTCATGGTTCGCTATTACAAAGCGTACTTCATGGATCCTCTCGGCTAAGGAAGAAGCAGCTATCCATATTCTGTCCTCTAAATATTACAGAATAGAATTATCAACTATCCGAGGCTGTCTCAAAATGAGAAACATTTGAGACAGCCTCACCCATTTTCCTTTCTGTAAAACTCCGATTTGTCGAGCTGCTTCGTTCACCGCTGCGTAGGGGCGCGCATTGCGCGTCCGACAACCACCAAGAATTGGTGGTTGTGAAAAATGTTTCGTTTTTTTGATAAATTACATCTTATTCGGTGGTTTTGGTGTTCATGGCGTAACGCCATGAACCGGACGCGCAATGGAGGCTGCTGAAAAAGTCCGATTTTCAAAATCGTACTCCGAAAAAACGGGAGATTTTACGATATATGGTTTCAAAATGTTCGGAATACG
>JAGBGB010000339.1 GCA_017936205.1 Oscillospiraceae bacterium | reverse complement strand
CGGACGCGCAATGGAGGCTGCTGAAAAAGTCCGATTTTCAAAATCGTACTCCGAAAAAACGGGAGATTTTACGATATATGGTTTCAAAATGTTCGGAATACGCCGAGTTTTGTGGTAAAAATTTTTACAAGGGGACTTTTTCAGCAGCCTCCGCGCAATGCGCGCCCCTACGAATGGTACAATAAAGCGGAATTTGAGGGAGAAAAGCTGCAGGGATCGGCTCACATAGGGTTGTGAGTCGATCCCTGTTTGGGTTATTTGGAGTTGCTTTCCTTGATCAGGAGGAGAAGACCATGTTACCTGCTACATGGTAGCACATACCGTCTTCTCCATCCTGACCGATGTAGGCCATCTTGCAGTTGCCCATAAAGTAGCCGATTAAAGCAGCACTTTTCATTCTGGGTGTTGCATCTTCATCCGCCAGGACACACTTGTTGTCAAAGGAACCGATCAAAACGGAGCAGGAGGAAAGCATCTGGGTCAATTCAAATCGCTCTGCGAAGAGCAGGGGTTTTTCATAAGTTCGTTTCATTCTCGTTCATCCTTTCTACAGGCCCTCTCCGATTCGGCTTCTCTCCGGAATCGGAGAGGGCTTTGCTTTCCTCTTATTCGCCCAGACCTGCGAAGTAGGCTGCAGTTGCGTCGCCGTACTTCATCATGTCTGCAAGCAGTGTCTTCAAGTTCTGATCTGCGGTCTTCTCGCTCACGCTTGCAGCATAACATTCGATGCTGTAGGTCATGAGGTTGCTGACGGACTCGCCCTTCTCGCAGACCTTGGCACTGCAAATGCTGCGCATATCCGTTGCATTCAGGCAGTCGAAGGTCACGCTGTAGAGGCCGGCATTGCTACCGCTTTCTACAAGGACGAAATCCTCATACTTGACCTCTGCCTCAGAGGCCTTGCCCAGTACATTGGTGTAGGTCAGCTTCATGGTCAGATCGGCGCTCTGGCCGGTGTAGCCGCTGAGATCCACATAGAAGTTCATCTCTACCTTATCCTCAAGGGACAGGGTCACACCCTTGATGTTCACCACATAGTCCTCGCCGATGCTGTTCTTGTAGGAAGTCATGGTGGGAGCCGTTGCAGTGCCGTAGGCTTGCTGCTCCTCCGTCAGAGATCCATTGACTAAGTTTGCCGTATTGTAGTTGAACCAAGTCTGGGCTGCTGCACCGTAGTTCAGCATATCTACCAGCAGGGTGCGGAGCTTGGCGTTGTCGAACTTTGCCAGCAGATTGGTGGCATAGGTCAGGACGCTGTACTCCTTGGTCTCGCCGGTCACCTTGGTGCCGTCCTTGGTGGCATAGATGGTAGCCTTCACAGTGCTGCCCATTTCCTTAGCGGACAGCTCATTGAAGCGGAATACATGGCTGTCGTTCAGCAGATCGAAGTCTTCTACTGTCCAGCTCTCGGTGCTCTTGCTGCCGTCTTCGTTGTAGACCTCCTTCTCGAAGACCACATAGGGCTTCTCATAGCCTTCCAGAACAGAATCCGCTACATAGAAGTTCATGCCGATATTGCTCTGCAGGGACAGGGACACGGAGCTGAATACCAGTTCTTTCTCTGTATCGGGCTCCTGATCCACACCGGGCAGAGAGCCGGTCAGGGCCTGAAGCTGCCATGTCAGCTCCTGCAGGTTGGGCATTGCATCGGGATCCGGTGCATTGCTGTCTACCAGTTCACCGCCTACATAGCTGTAGCTTGCCGCCTGATTGGGGATGGTATAGAACTCCAGATCATTGCACTTCAGGTTGGTCATAGAGAAAGTGCTGTTGCCAGTGGCACTGATGACCACACGGTAGTATTCCTGATTCTGCAGGGTCTCCTTGGGACAGCCACTGTAATTCACAGTGTAATACTGCTCGGAATAGCCAATGGTCTTGTCCTCAGGCAGGATGTTCTGCAAGATTGCACCCTTAGTGCCTAAGACCACCAGACCGGGAGCCGTTCCCTGTGCATCTGTAAAGGCAGAGGTGTTCAGGTTCCGCACTGCGATCTGCAGCAGGGGAGTCTGACCGTTCTCACGGATATACAGGATCAGGGACTGTGCCTCTCCGTTGAAGTATACCTCATTATTGGGGCCTGCCAGCAGATAATCATTGATTGAGCTGACGGCATTTCCTTCGTATACCGAGTTCTCATTTGCACTCTCTACATAGGAAATGGTGCCACTGCCGAATTGCAGCTTGGTGCCGTTATTTTCTGTCTTTGCCAGCTTGGCAGAGGCTGCCTGACCATTCAGAAGCAGGTCACGGATCTGAATGAACTGTGCAGTTGCTTCTCCCTCTGCATAGTCCTCCAAATGCTCGCTGTCTGCTGCAAGGGGATTGTAAACACGGACGCCGTCCAGATAGAGATAGGAATCCAGTATGGGAGGTACCATCATCTCCAGCTCCTCGTCCCAGACCCAACCATCGGGCTGGCCGTAGTCACGCTGGGGAACTACCTCAATGGATACATGGTAGGTACCATATTCCAGCCCGGTCTTCCGAACCAGAGGCAGCTCATGGATAGAGCCGCTGTTATAGATGGTATCCAGCAAGCCGGAATAAACCACACTGCCCCCCTTGCTCAGGGTCAGGATCATCATACCGCTGTTCATAGTGGTGCTGCCTACCAGCTCGAAGCCGGTACCGGTAAAGTCGAAGCTGAGAACCTCGCCATATTCCGTAATATGGATGGTGGTGTAGCTGCCGAGGCTGCCCAGGTTGCCCTCAACATACTCAGCATAGGTGCTGTCGCTGCCATAGGGGCTGTTACGATCGCCGTCCTGCGTTGCTGTTGCATTGTTGCCATTTGCAACCGTGATCTCATTGCCGGTGGTGTCCGTATACTTGAAGATGGTATCCTCATAGTAGACCACATTGGCAGGGATAACCTTGATTTTCTTGAACAGCTCCACTTCCTTAGTGGGGTCTACAGTGCCGAGAGCACTGGCTTTCGTTCCCTGCTTATAGGCACGGTAGACCAAATAGGCCTCATCCGCACCGTCTATGGTACCGCTGGGAGTATACAGGGAGGTCTCTTTGTCATCGGTGATGCTAAAGTTACCGTAGGTGCCGACTCCGTTCCATTCTGTCAGGGTCATGCTCTGGGT
>JAGBGB010000338.1 GCA_017936205.1 Oscillospiraceae bacterium | reverse complement strand
TGGCAAAGAGCATCGTTCTTTTTGAGTATGGTTCAAAATCGTAGTGCCACGGGCGAAGACACAGCTTCGCCCCTACAGCGCATGATTTTCGCTGAAGGCCTTGCTATATAGCGGTTTGCTTATTAAAGGTTATAACCTGAAAACGGATTAACCGTTTTATTATGCCGCCGGTAAGCGGCATGTCGGCAAAGCCGCCAAGAAATAACCTGTAATACTGTTCTTGCCGCCATAGGCGGTGCAGGATATTCATCCTGCAATAAAATGGTTTTCAAACCATTTTGTCAAGAAACAGTATTATATTCTGTTTCCCACCCTCCACCGCTGCCATGTATGACTGCAGAGGAGGAAGATCGCTGTGCTGCACAGACTCTGCAGAAGGTTCCCGGGAACGGAGACCAAGGGTGCCGCAAAATTGCCGTAGAGTAGGGCTTCGTATAGATAGTAGCCCCCCACACATAGGATACAGGCAGGCACAGGAGCCAGAAGATTCCTTGTACACAGGAGCTTTGTTCCCTTAGAGGTAAAACAAAGAACGCTCAGGCCCTTGATCAACACTGAGGCAGGCGCCCAGATAGCGAAGCCTGTCAGGCAGTCCGACAAAGCAGCTCCTCCTGCAGCGGCAAGAAGGCCATAGGATCGAGGGAGGAAACAAGCTGCAAGGTATATGAAGGCATCCCCTACATGAATGTAGCCCTTCCCAATGGGCACATGGAGCCAAGCGGTAAATACTACGATCAGCGCAGTCAGTAATCCGCTCAGAGCTAAATACTTGATACGGTTATGTTTCATTCTGTTTCTCCTCCGGAAGGGAATTTTGAATGCTTACTCAGCTCCCACAGGAACTCCTCGAAGCAAATGCCGTCAGGCTCCGGAAGCTGTAGCTCCATGGTTCGCCGCAAAGCCTTGGCAATAAAGGCAGAGGCACGACGGACAGACTCTGCCAGCCCCACGCCCTGCACCCCATCTGCCATAAGGATGGAAGCAAACACATCGCCGGTTCCTGCCCTGCAGGGGCCGGTTTTGTGCTCCCGTATGACAAGGGGAGGCTTCCCGACCTCATAAATGAAATTCTCCAGATCCTCTCCCCGTTCCAAACCGGAGATCACGATCTTCTCCGGTCCCAAAGCATGGAGCGCCTGACACAGCTTCAGCAGCTCCTCCTGCTCCATGCAGGGATCGTAGGGGAAGCCCGTGAGAATACAGGCTTCTGTTAGATTCGGAGTCAGAATATCCGCATATTGCAGAAGTCTTGCCATATTCTCCGCAAGCTTGGGGGAATAGGTAGGATACAGCGCCCCATCATCTCCCATAACAGGGTCAATGACCACCAGAGTATTCTCCTTCTTGAACCGCTCCATAAAGCGGCAAACAAAGTCGATCTGCTCCGGCGAGCCTAAAAAGCCCGTTAATATGCCGTCAAAATGCAGCTCCAACCGCTCCCACTGCTCCATGTAGGCATCCATGTGAGAGGTGAAATCCGTATAATAAAAGCTGTCGTAGCCTGTATGATTGGAAAACACCGCCGTAGGCAGTGGACAGCATTGCAGCCCCATAGCTGAAATGATGGGAATAGACACTGCCAGAGAACAGCGCCCAAAGCCGCAGAAATCGTTAATGGCAGCGATTTTTTTCTGTTGATCCCGATACACCTGTTTCTTCTCCTTGCATTTTGGTTTTCTTTAGTATATAATAGTTTTGATCGTATGAAAATAGTCAGAACAGGAGTGTTTTATAATACCAGATGAAATATTCCATTGATCGGACAGGCGGACAGCCTGCTTATTTACAGCTCTACAGCCAGATCCGTCAGGATGTTGTACAAGGGATCCTGTCCTACGGAAGCAAGCTGCCTTCCAAGCGTACCATCGCTGAGGAGTTAAGCATCAGCACCGTTACGGTGGAGCATGCCTATGCACTGCTGTGTGACGAGGGCTATGTAGAGGCTCGACAGCGGAGCGGCTACTTCGTGATCTTCCGTGCAAGTGACGGCTTTGCGGCTGTGGGGGAGAGTCCAAGGCTTCCTCAGGCTCATAAAGCTACCGACAGACCGGATTTCCCCTTCTCTCTTCTGACCAAGACCATGCGGAGGGTCATGAATGACTATGGGGAGGCTCTGCTGAATCCCTCTCCCGGTACAGGCTGCGGAGAGCTTCGGGATGCGATCCGGCAGTACTTGGCTCGCAGCCGTGGGATCTGTGTAGAAGCCGACCAGATCATCATAGGCTCCGGCTCGGAGCATCTGTATACCCTTCTGCTGACCCTGTTTGGCAGAGAGCGCCGTTATGCCATCGAGACTCCCTCTTACCACAGGATCGAACAGATCTACCGTGCCTCCAATGTGTCCTTCACCATGCTGCCTCTTGGGTCGGAGGGCATTGAGAGTCAGGCTCTGTGGAGCTGTGATGCAGATATTCTCCATATTTCTCCCTACCGCAGCTTCCCCAGTGGCGTGACTGCTTCAGCCTCTAAGCGGCACGAGTATCTGGCGTGGGCTTCCAAGGGGGATCGCTATGTGTTGGAGGACGATTTTGAATCGGAATTTTCTGTATCCAAGAAGCCGGAGGATACTCTGTTTTCCCAAGCACAGACCCAGCGTGTCATCTATATGAACAGCTTCTCCAAGACCATTTCCCCTTCCCTCCGTGTGGGTTATATGGTGCTGCCCAAGGAGCTGCTGCCCATATACGAGGCTCGTCTGGGCTTCCTGTCCTGCACTGTCCCTACCTTCCAGCAGTTAGTGCTGGCGGAGCTGCTCCGTGGTGGGGAATTCGAACGACACATTAACCGAGTCCGCAGGAAAATGCGGAAACAAATACTATGATAAGGAGGTTCCAATGGGACGAATTTTAAAATATCTAAAGCCCTATTCCAAGCTGTTGCTGCTGTCCATGCTGCTGATCTCAGTTTCTTCCTTCTGTGATCTGCTGCTGCCGACTCTCATGAGTAACATTCTCAACTACGGCATCCGTGATCGGGATCTGGGCTATATCTTAGGCTGCTGTCTGCAAATGCTCCTAACTGCCGGTCTCAGCTTGACCTGCATTCTTTTGGGCAGCAAGCTGTCCTCTAAGGTTGTTGCAGGTTTCTGCGCAGATCTGCGGTCAGATATTTTCCGTAAGGTCAATACCCTGTCCTTCGAGGAGTTCGGACATTGGGGCACAGCAGCCCTTGTGACCCGTGCGACCCATGATGTTATGACCGTATCCTGGGTAGCATCTATGCTCTGCGGCACAGTTGCTACCATTCCCATGCTGTTCCTTGGAGGCGTCATTCTGGCAATGCTGAAGGACGTGCTGCTATCCCTGATCCTGCTGATCTTCATTCCCGTGATATTGGTCGTCGTGTTGGCGATCGGGAGGAAGGTGCTTCCCCTGTGGAAGCGGTCTGACCTGTACATTGATCGGCAGAATGCCATTATGCGAGAACGACTCCGTGGCATCCGTGTGATCCGTGCCTTCCGCTCTGAGGATCGGGAGCATGAGCGTATTGCGGAGGCGACCCACATTATGGCAGAGAATATTATTAAAGGCAATACCTCTATGGGCATCCTGACCCCCGTATCCCTGCTTCTGTTCAACATCGCTACGGTGCTGATCGTTTACTTCGGTGCCTTCCGCATGGAGGCAGGCTCCCTCAGTGCGGGAGATATTTTTGCCGTGGTGCAGTATGTTACCATGGTTATGGGCGGTATTATGATGGGCTCCTTCGCTATGGTCATGTACCCCCATGCCAAGGTTGCTGCAGAACGGATCGGAGAGGTCTTCGATGCGGAGGGCATGGGCAACAATGCTCTGGGCAAGGATGTGGAGCTCCATGGAGAGATCTGCTTCCGCAATGTGAGCTTCTCCTACGGCGGCTCTGAGGATGCGGTTCGGGATATCTCCCTGACCATAAAAAAGGGACAGAAGGTATCCGTCATCGGCGGCACGGGCAGCGGTAAATCCACGCTGATCTCCCTGATTTTAGGCTTCCGCAGTCCCAGCAAGGGAGAAGTGCTCTTTGACGGCATTTCTGCCCGGGAAATCAGCAAACGCTCTCTCCGTCGGGACATCAGCTCCGTGCTACAGGGTGCAGCCATTTATACCGGAACCATCGGGGAGAATATCCGCATGGGTAAGGAGGATGCAAGCCCAGAACAGCTTCTGGAGGCTGCACGGATCGCGCAGCTGTCTGATTTCGTTGAGGAATGCGGCGGCTTGGACTATGAGATCAAGCAAGCCGGTAAGAATCTATCCGGCGGACAGAAGCAGCGGCTCTCCATTGCCAGAGCCATTGTGAAGGATGCTCCTATTTATATCTTCGATGACAGCTTCTCTGCTCTGGACTTCCTGACAGAGAAGAACCTCCGCACAGCTCTGAACGAGAAGATCAAAGGCAGAACCCAGATCGTTGTGACCCAGCGGATCACCTCTGCCATGAGCGCAGACTGCATCTTCGTTATGGACAGGGGCTGCTTGGTAGATCATGGTAAGCACGAAGAGCTGATCCGGCGCTGCAAGATCTATCAGGAGATCTACGCCTCTCAGACAGGAGGTGGCAGCAAATGAAACAAAACAAGAAGGAAAACATGATCCTCAGACTGTTGAAGGAAGCCAAACCCATTCGGAAATGGTTGCTTTTGGCTTGCGGTCTGTGTGCTCTGATCATTGCCTGCTCCGTAGCTGCGCCCAAGCTGCTGGGCTCGGTCATTGACACCCTGTATGCTTACTGGGAGGGCAGCCGTGAGGGGGATCTGCTAAAAACCATTCTCCCCTCTCTGGCTCTGCTCCTGCTGCTGTATATGGGCTACAGTCTGTTCAGCTATCTGAAGATGCTGCTGCTGAACCGTGTGGTCAGCCGCCACTTTACCTGCTCCCTGCGGATCCGTATGTCTGACAAGATCAAGCGGCTCCCTGTGAGCTATGTTGACCAGACTCCCGTAGGTGACATTCTGTCCCGTATGACAGACGATGTTTCCACCATCGGCAACTATATCCATGAGATCGTGGACATTCTCATGACCGGCTTCCTGAACATTGCAGCCATCAGCATTATGATGCTCATGGAGGACTGGCGGCTGGCTCTGTTAGTGCTGGCACTTACGCCTGCATCCATTTGGCTGTCCACCATCCTTTCTGCCAGAAGCGAGAAGCACTTCCATGCCATGTTCACTGAGGGTGGAAATCTGAATGCTCATGTGGAGGAAGCCTTCACCAACTTTGCTACCACAAAGGCATACAATCTGGAAGCATACACCGAAGCAGGACATACCGCGATCAACCAAAGGCGGAGAGAGGCCGAGGCTAAGGCAAACTTTACCCGCTCCATCGTACGTCCTATTATTACCTTCTCCAACGCCCTTGCCTATATTGCCATCTGCCTCATTGGCGGCTGGCTGCTGATCTCGGATAAGATCCAAAGCGTTGGTGTTCTGGTGACCATTCTTCTGTATGCCAAGCAGTTTGCTTCTCCCTTGGAGCAGATCGCCAACGGCATCGGAGAGCTGCAGCATACCAAGGCCGCTGCAAGACGAGTGTTCAAGTTGTTAGACTTAGAGGAGGAAAAGGATGCTACGGGAGTCCTGCCCAAGGAGGCAGAGGGCTACATTCGTTTCGAATCTGTGGACTTCTCCTATGATAAGGACAGCCCCCTGATTGAGAATCTGAACATTGATGTCAAGAAAGGGCAGAATGTAGCCATTGTAGGCCCCACCGGTGCAGGGAAAACCACCATCGTCAACCTGCTTATGCGGTTCTATGACATTGACAAGGGACGGATCCTCATTGATGGTGTAGACTGTGCTACCCTGTCAAGAGAAGAAATGCGGGATCAGTTTGCCATGGTTCTGCAGGATACCTGGCTATTCCGTGGCACCATTGCGGAGAATGTAGCATACGGAAAGCCGGATGCTACCAGAGAGGAGATCATTGCCGCCTGTGATCGTGCCTATTGCGATCACTTTATCCGCACCCTGCCGGAGGGCTACGATACCCTGATCGGAGACGATATGAGCAATCTGTCCGGAGGGCAGAAGCAGCTATTGACCATTGCCAGAGCCATGCTGGCAGACCGTCGGCTGCTGATTTTGGATGAAGCTACCTCCAATGTGGACACCCGAACAGAGGTGCTGCTGCAGAAGGCAATGGATAATCTGATGAAGGAGCGTACCTGTTTCGTCATTGCCCACCGTCTTTCTACCATTGTGGATTCCGATCTGATCCTGGTGCTGGATCACGGTAGGATCGTGGAACAGGGCACCCACAAGGAGCTGCTGGCAAAGAAGGGCTTCTACCACCGCATCTATACCAGCCAATACGCAATCTAATACTACTATCCAATGAAATGTAGACACTTTTCATTGGACCTTATGTGCCCTGCTGGGCACATAAGGCGTCTTGTACGAGTTTCTACGCCCTTTCGGGCTATAGAAACTCAGTATAAAGATCAAAACAGGGACTGTCTCTCAAATGAGACAGTCCCTGCATCACTTTCCCGTCAAATTCCGATTTATCGTACCATTCGTAGGGGCGCGCATTGCGCGTCCGACAACCACCAAGAATTGGTGGTTGTGAAAAATGTTTCGTTTTTTGGAGAAATTACATCATTTTCGGTGGTTTTTGTGTTC
>JAGBGB010000337.1 GCA_017936205.1 Oscillospiraceae bacterium | reverse complement strand
AGGAGGCACTTATGAAAATTTTAGTGATAGAAGACGAGAAGGTATTGGCTGATTCCCTGCGGAATCTGTTGGAGGGAAAGGGCTTCGAGGTAGAGGTCGCATACGATGGCGAAAGCGGTGCGGAATATGCCATGCTGGGTGTCTACGACCTGCTGATCTTGGATGTGATGATGCCCAATATGAACGGCTATCAGGTAGCACGGCAAGTTCGTGCCCGTCGCTGCACCACGCCCATTCTTATGCTCACTGCAAAGTCTGAGCTGCAGGATCGTATTGACGGACTGAATGCAGGAGCTGATTATTACCTGACCAAGCCCTTCGATTCCCGTGAGCTGCTGGCATGTATCAACGCCCTGCTCCGCCGCCAAGGCAGTCAGGTAGACGAGCTGACCTTCGGCAACACCAGTTTGGATCTTGCCTCGGGCATGCTGATCTGCGGAGAGAAGTCCATCCGCCTCACAGCAAGAGAATTCGATGTTATGCGCTTCCTGCTGCAGGCACAGGGTCGGATCCTGTCTAAGGAGGTTCTGCTGTCCCGAATCTGGGGCTATGAATCCAATGCAGTAGAGAACCATGTGGAGGTCTACGTAGGCTTCCTGCGGAAGAAGCTGGCTCGCATCGATTCCAACATCCGCATTGAAGCCATCCGTCGTCTGGGCTATCACCTGGAGGTGGATAAGACTTGATCAAGCAGTTACGCAGAAAGTTCATCTGCATTAACATGCTCATTGTCACCCTGATGCTCTGCGTGATCCTGGGTCTGATGCTGGATATGACTAAGAACGGCTTAGTAGAGGACAGTCTGGACACCCTCCGTTCTGTGATCAACCCGGACAAGAAGGAGCACCAGCGAGTGGAGGAATCCAAGGAGAAAAAGCCCCTGAAGCCCTCAGAGTCAAGTACAGAAAGCACCTCCGTTTCCACAACAGAGGGCGGCTATGCAAGTACCCAGAAGCCTGCAGAGGAGCCACCCTTCCCCGACGAGGGCAAGGGAGATAAGGGACAGAAGAATGCTCGTATGCCCACCTTTACTCTGTCCTACAACGAAGCAGGCACCCTGACGGCTATGGGCAGTGACTTCTATGATCTCAGCAACACAGCCTATTTGCAGAGCCTTATGGATGCAGCTGTTGCCGACGGAGAGGAGTACGGAGAGCTGACAGAGCAGTCCCTGCGCTATCTCCGCAATAACATGCAGGGCAGCTATAGCTTCATGGATATCAGCAGTGAGCAGTCTACCATGCGGAATCTGCTCATTGACTGTATGCTGATCGGCTTCTTAGCGTTTTCAGGCTTCCTGATCCTGAGCATCTTCCTTGCTCGCTGGGCGATCAAGCCCGTAGAGCGGAGCTGGACACAGCAGCAGCAGTTTATTGCAGATGCCTCTCATGAATTGAAAACGCCCCTGACGGTGATCCTGACCAACGCAGAGCTGCTGAAGGATCCCCAAACTCCTGAGGAAGAGCGGGAACAGTGTGTGGACAATGTGCTGGACATGTCCCACCGTATGCGTACCCTGACAGAGGAAATGCTGACGTTGGCTCGTGCAGACAATGTACAGAAGGAAATGATGACCCAGAGCTGCCCCCTGTCCGAGCTGATGGAGGACTCTGTACTGTCCTTCGAGGTACTGTTCTTCGAGAAGGGTCTGGAGCTTTGTTCCGAATTGGAGCCGGGCCTTTCTGTAAAAGGAAACGAGACCCAGCTGCGGCAGTTGATAGACATCCTACTGGACAATGCTCGAAAATACTCCCTCCCCGGTGAAGTGCTGCTGAAGCTGAAGAAGCACAGCTGCAAAAGCTGCGAGATCAGTCTGTCCAACCCTGCTGCCCCCATGGATCAGGAGGAGCTGAGTCGCCTCTTTGAGCGCTTCTATCGGGTCGACCAAGCCCGCACCTCCTCCGGCAGCTACGGCTTAGGTCTGTCCATTGCTCAGGGCATCGTCAACCGCCACCACGGCAGCATCAAAGCCGCTTACCAAGACGGTAGCATCACCTTCACCGTCCGCCTGCCCATATAAGGCACTGCGGAGCATAACAGCACCGCTGCTCCGGTGAACAGCAGACAGTTGACAGTGATCGAATAAGGAGTTGTCTCAATGGGATGATCCCCCACGAGACAGCTCCTTTTGTTGATCCAAACGCAAACTTCCGATTTATCGCACCATTCGTAGGGGCGCGCATTGCGCGTCCGACAACCACCAAGAATTGGTGGTTGTGAAAAATGTTGCGATTTTGGGAAAAATACATCATTTTCGGTGGTTTTTGTATTCATGCCGTTCCGCCATGAACCGGACGCGCAATGCGCGCCCCTACGAAGGGGTAAATCAAACTGTTCGACAAATCGGAATTTGATGTTACAAATCACAAAAATATTTTAGAGCAGCTTGACAAGGGGCTGTGTTTTTCTTATAATCAGTGTAGCGTGATTCTAACAACAGAACAACCATCTTCGAGCCGTGCTGCCTAAGGAGCTTTCTATGGGGGTTCGGCCGGGGTCGTTCCGGAAACAGAGCGGCCTTCCATTGCGAAAAGAGGATGACGAACACAACAGCTTTTCCGTACACAGCCCGTGGGTATGCCATACCCATGGGAGTCTTCTGCTATACCTGCTGCTGTTTCCCCTTCGCCTTTTCGCTTTTGCGGAAAGGCGATTTTTTGTATAGGAGTAAGAACATGAAGAAAAAACCATCTGCTGCCTCCATCTTATGGATCATGCTCCCCATACTGCTGCTGAGTATGGCACTGTCTGTGTGCATAGGGCGCTATCCCATAGGGCTCAAGGAGCTTTTCGGAATTCTTTGGTCAAAAATCGGAAGCATAGAAGCCCCCTTCTGGACTCCTGTGCAGGAGGCTCTGCTTCTGGAACATCGGCTACCCCGGGTGCTGCTGGCAGTCATGGTGGGCTGCAGTCTCTCCGCCGCAGGAGCCAGCTATCAGGGCGTATTCCAGAATCCCATGGCTGCTCCGGACCTGTTGGGTGCCTCCGGTGGTGCTGCCTTCGGTGCTGCTCTTGCCATCCTCTTAGGCATGGGACCCCAGATGACCATTGTCTTCGCCTTCGTCAGCAGCCTACTTACGGTGGCTGTGGTGATCCTGATCGGCAGCCGCACCCGAGGCAAACGAGTGGTGGGCTTGATCTTAGCCGGGATCATGGTCAGCTCTCTGGTTTCCTCCGGCACCTCCTTCATCAAAATGGTGGCAGACCCGGAGGATCAGCTGCCCGCTATCACCTCTGGCTCATGGGCAGCCTAAACGGTGCGGGTAGGAAGGATGTGCTCCTTGCCCTTGTTCCCATGGCGCTGGGGCTGATCCCCCTGCTGCTCCTGCGCTGGCGGATCCATGTGCTGACTTTAGGAGATGAAGAAGCCCGTACGCTGGGCATTCAGGCAGGTCGGCTGCGGATCCTTGTGATCCTGTGTTCTACCCTGCTGACTGCTGCTGCAGTTTCCGTCAGCGGTGTCATTGGCTGGGTGGGTCTGGTGGTTCCCCACCTGTGCAGACGGATGGTGGGAGACCACTTCAGGCAGCTATTGCCTGCCTCCACGCTCTTTGGCGGCATTTTCCTGCTGCTGGTGGATAATATTTCTCGGAATCTACTGGCAACAGAGATCCCCATTGGTATTCTCACAGGCTTTTTAGGTGCCCCCTTCTTCCTCTATTTGATCACAAAGGACGGTGAGCGACATTGAGTATTGCCGTAGAAAACCTATCCTTCTCCTACGGTGGAGGGCAGGTTCTGGACGGACTGAGCTTTTCTGCTGATTACGGAGAATTCCTCTCTGTCTTAGGTCCCAACGGCGTGGGGAAAAGCACCCTGTTCCGCTGTATTTTGGGCTTGCTCACACCCAAGACAGGGCAGATCCTTATAGACGGCCTTCCCATTTCCGCCCTATCCCCCAAGGAGCTTGCGAAAAAGATCGCCTATATCCCCCAATCTCATGCCCCGGTGTTCCACTACAGCGTATTTGATATGGTTTTAATGGGAACCACCGCCCAAACCACGGTATTTTCCTCCCCCGGGAAGGATCAGCACCGCCTTGCAGAGGCGGCTCTGGATCGTCTGGGTATTGGAGCTCTGGGAGATCGGAGCTACCGCACGCTCAGTGGAGGGGAGCGACAGTTAGTGCTCATTGCCCGAGCGGTAGCACAGCAAGCCAAAATTCTGCTGATGGATGAGCCCTCTGCCAGTCTGGACTTCGGTAATCGGCTGCGAGTTATGAACACCGTCCGAAGCCTGGGATCTGAGGGCTACTGTGTGATCCAATCCACCCATGATCCGGAGCAAGCCTATCTGTATTCTGACAAAATTCTTGCCCTTCATAAGGGTAAGGTGCTTGCCCATGGAAGCCCTGCTGAAATCTTTGATGCAAGACTCATCTCCCGGCTTTACGGTGTAGAGGTGGAGATTTGCAGTCTGAAAAATGACACCCTCCGTGTGTGTATCCCGAAAGGAGTTTGATTATGAAAAAGCTTTGCTCTCTTCTTCTGATCCTCTCTCTGCTTCTGAGCCTATCAGCCTGCGGAGACAGCAGCCCTACAGAGACTGACCCCAAAGAGGATCGACTGTTCACCGATGATGCAGGCCGTCAGGTTTCCATCCCAAAGGAGCTCCGCCGCATTGTCCCCTCCTCCGCTATGGCGCAGTTAGTTCTGCAGGCTCTGGCTCCTGATCTATTCGTAGGCTTGGCATCCGTTCCGGAGGAGGAACACAGAGGTCTTGTGGATGACCGACTGTTCGATCTGCCGGAATTCGGCGGACTCTATGCAGGAGCAGACCTGAATATAGAGGAGCTGGCAAAAACTGCGCCCCAGCTGATCATTGACATTGGAGAAGCCAAGAAGTCCACAGGGGAGGATTTAGATGCCCTGCAGAAGCAGACTAAGATCCCCTCTGTTTTCCTCTCCGCCTCTCTGGAAACCATGCCACAGACCTATCGGAAGTTAGGTGCTCTCTTAGGCAGGGAGGAAAAGGCCGAGGAGCTGGCGCAATTCTGTGAGAAGGTCTATAACCGCACCCTGTCCATTATGGAACAGGTGGGAGAGAATAAGGTCAGCTGCCTCTATGTTCTGGGTGAGGAGGGGCTGAATGTCATCGCCAAGGGCTCCTACCATGCAGAGCTGATGGATCTTCTGACCAACAATTTGGCAGTCGTGGACAACCCCATGAGCAAGGGCAGCGGCAACGAGGTAACTATGGAGCAGCTCGCCCTGTGGGATCCGAGCTTCGTGATCTTTGCCCCGGACAGTATTTACGATCGGGTACAGGAGCTGTCTCCCTGGAATCAGGTCACCGCCATTGTGAACGGAGCCTATGTGGAGGTTCCTTCCGCTCCTGACAACTGGCTGAGCATGCCCCCCTCCGTGCAGCGGTATCTGGGTCTGATCTGGCTGCCCTCCGTGCTGTACCCGGAATACTGCGATTACGATGTACAGGCTGAGATCACGGAATATTACAAGCTGTTCTACGGCTCCACCTTGACCGATGCTCAGTATGCACAGATCACAGCCAAGTCTTTCCTGAGGTGATGGGTATGCACAGCTTGATCGTAGGAGCCCCCGGCGTGGGGAAGAGCACCCTGATCCGCAAGGTATTAGCGGAATTACACAGACCCGTCTTTGGTTATGAAAGCAGGAAGGAGACAGATACCCTCCATCTCCTTCTCGGTCATCCCATTTATATTTATGAAGCAGGAAAAGAAAAGCTCCGATCCCCGGAAAACCTCATCGGTTACTGCAAGGATCGGAAGCCCACGGTATACAAGGAAGCCTTTGACCGCTTTGTCCCCAAGCTGCTAAAACCTATCCCGGAGGGAGCTGTCATTCTGTTAGATGAGATCGGGTTCATGGAGACCGTTTCGGAGCCCTTCTGCAGGGCGATCCTGTCCCTCTTAGACGGGGATCACCCTGTCCTCGCCGCCGTAAAGGACAAAGACATCCCATTCCTCCGGGCCATCCGCAGCCACCCCAAAGCCACCTGCTTCCACCTGACCCAAGACAACCGAAACAGTCTGCTCCCCCTGATCCTGCAGCAGCTGCAAGCCAATCTGTAGTACAACCTCAGCAGAAAACCGACAAATAACAGTAGCACAAACAAAGTCCTTCTCTACCAAATTCCGATTTATCGTACCATTCGTAGGGGCGCGCATTGCGCGGAGGCTGCTGAAAAAGTCCGATTTTCAAAATCGTACTCCGAAAAAACGGGAGATTTTACGATATATGGTTTCAAAATGTTCGGAATACGCCGAGTT
>JAGBGB010000336.1 GCA_017936205.1 Oscillospiraceae bacterium | reverse complement strand
GCCCCCCACCCCGTAAGAATGAAAAAGCCAAGGATTTTACCGGCACATGGAAGAAGCTGCTGAACTATTGCAGAGCCTACCGCATCCATCTGATCTTCTCCCTGTTTTGTGCCTTTGCAGGAACCATCCTGACCCTGCTGGGCCCGGATAAGATCGCGGATCTGACCAATGTGATCTCCTCCGGCATTGCCACGGGCATTGATATGGAGGAGGTACAGACCATTGCCTTTACACTGGTTTGCTTCTATGTAGCCAGCCTGTTCCTGTCCATTTTCCAGGGTAGGATCATGGCAACGGTGACCCAGCGGATCTCCCAACGGCTCCGTGGGGATATTTCCGGCAAGATCAACCGTTTGCCTATGTGGTACTACAACCGTACCACCACCGGCGACATTCTCTCCCGTGTGACCAACGATGTGGATACCATCGGTCAGTCCCTGAATCAGAGCCTCAGTGCTTTGGTCAGCTCCGTGACCCAGATGTTTGGAGCTCTGATCCTGATGTTCAGCCACAATGTACTGATGACAGTTACCGCCATTGTGTCCAGTCTGCTGGGCTTTATCCTGATGTTCGCCATTATGGGCAGAAGCCAGAAGTATTTCCTGCGGCAGCAAGCCAACTTAGGCCGTATCAATGGGCATATTGAAGAAATGTACTCCGGTCACACCGTAGTGAAGGCTTATAACGGAGAGAAGGAAGCAGGGAAGACCTTCCTTGCCATGAACGAGGAGCTGCGGAACTCCGGCTTCCGTGCAGCCTCCATGTCCGGGTTGATGCATCCCATCATGGGCTTCATCGGCAATTTGGGCTATGTAGCTGTTTGTGTAGTGGGTGCACTGCTGGTATTCGACAACCGCATCGGCTTCGGTACCATTGTTGCCTTTATTATGTATGTACGGCACTTTACCCAGCCTCTGAATCAGATCGCCCAGTCCATGCAGTCTATGCAGAGTGCGGCGGCAGCGGGAGAGCGAGTGTTTGAATTCTTAGAAGCAGAGGAGCTGTCTGACGAAAGCCAAAAGACCCGAAAGCTCCATCAGGTTCGGGGCAAGGTGGAATTCGATCATGTTCGCTTCGGTTATGAGGATTCTGACAGGATCATCATTCAGGACTTCTCCGCAGTTGCCCAGCCGGGACAGAAAATCGCCATTGTAGGTCCCACGGGAGCCGGGAAAACCACTATGGTCAATCTGCTTATGCGGTTCCACGAATTAGTGGGCGGCGAGATCCGGATTGACGGTGTGCCTACCCATGAAATGAGTCGGGAGGAGCTCCGGGATCAGTTCTGCATGGTTCTGCAGGACACATGGCTCTTCGAGGGAACTCTGCGGGAGAATCTGATCTACAGTAGCGAGAATGTCAGCGAAGAAAAAATGAAGGCTGCCTGCAAGGCAGTTGGACTGCACCACTTCGTCCGCACCCTGCCCAAGGGCTATGATACGGTGCTCAACGATCAGGTCTGCCTGTCCCAAGGGGAGAAGCAGCAGCTGACCATTGCCAGAGCCATGATCGCCGACAAGCCCATGCTGATCTTAGACGAGGCAACCTCCTCCGTAGACACCCGAACGGAGCTGAAGATCCAGGAGGCAATGGATCAGCTTATGGAGAGTCGCACCAGCTTCGTCATTGCCCACCGCCTGTCTACCATCAAGAATGCAGATCTGATCTTAGTCATGAAGGACGGCGACATCATCGAAAGCGGCGACCACGAAAGCCTCCTTGCCCAAAACGGCTTCTACGCCGAGCTGTATAACAGCCAGTTCGACCAAGCCTCCTAACGATCCCAAAAAGTAAAACACCCTCTGTAAAGCCCCACCCTACAGCTTTGCAGAGGGCGTTTTTTTAGTGGACAGTTGACAGTGGACAGTGGACAGCTCAGTTGTACCTCGCTAAATTCCGATTTATCGCCCAGTCTGTCGTACGACACCGTAGGGAACGGCCTGTGTTCCGTTCCGCAAGGTATCGAAATTCGCAGGTGCAATTTTAGAAGAAATGGACCGTAAAACTTCCTATATTTCGGATATTTCAGCTGTTTGCTAACTCTGTTAGCCTGTATAGATTGCGATGGTTCCCGGAACGGCACATAGGCCGTTCCCTACGGTATTTACGAAACACTCGTCGATAAATCGGAATTTTTCGTTTTCCATTTTCAGTTTTCCATTCGCTCCAACGGAGCGATAAATCGGAGTCTGAGCTAATATTAGTGTTGACAGAAGTAGACAGTTGTGGTATACTATGATTACAATAGTAGACATAGAGGAGGCGTGTTTGATGAAGCAAAATGAGATCCATCTGTCTCCGGCGGAGTGGAATGTGATGGAATGCCTGTGGGAGCAGTCGCCACGGAATGGGCGGCAGGTCGTGGAATGTATGGCTCAGCGTATGGGCTGGAGCCGCAGCACCACCCTGACCCTTCTGCACCGTTTGGAGGAAAAGGGAGCTGTGGGCAGTGATTCCGAGCATGGTAAGAAGCAGTTCTTCCCTCTGATCCAACGCAATGAGGCAGCCCTGCAGGAAACAGAAAGCTTCCTGAAGCGTGTGTATCAGGGCAGCCTGAGTCTTATGGTCAGTGCCATGACCCGTAAGGGAGATTTGAGCAAGGCAGAGATCGACGAGCTGCAAGCCCTGCTGCAGGAGCTGGAAGGAGGGGAGAACCATGCTTGAGTGGTTCCTTTCTTCCTCCGTCTTGATCCTGTCGGTGCTTCTCTTGCGATTCCTGCTAAAGGGACGGATCTGCTTCCGACTGCAATACGCTCTGTGGTTTCCTGTGCTCCTTCGTCTCCTGATCCCGATTTCCATAGGAAGCAGTCCTATCAGCATCCTCAATGTGTTCTCTCCTCAGGAAGGTCCGTCCCAAACAGCACCTTATGTCCCCTTGGATCCTCTGATCGAGATCCAAACCGTTACTCCCATCCCCACTGCGCCTGCCATGGGGAGTCCCTCTTCGGAGGAGGTGGCGGAGGACACGGACACTACCTCCAACACAGTGCCTCTCCCGACGACTTCCTACAGCGTCTCTTTCACTTGGGCAGATGTCAAAGTGCTTGCAAGGCTCCTTTATCTGGTAGGTGCAGGGGCTGTGCTGCTGTTCTTCCTGCTTCGGAATGCAACCTTCTCCCGTCGTCTGAGGCGGAGCAGATACCCCTTGGATATGGAGGCAGGGATCTTTGTCACAGGAGCCATAGAGACCCCCTGCCTTTTTGGTATCCTGCTCCCCTGTATTTATGTAACATCGGAGATCGCAGAGAATGAAACAGCCCTGCGTCATTGTATTACTCATGAGCAGACCCACAGGGCTCACAGAGATCATATTTGGGCGATTCTTCGCTGTGCTTGCCTTGCTTTGCACTGGTACAATCCTCTGGTCTGGTTCGCTGCAATGACCTCTGCCACAGATGCAGAGCTTGCTTGTGATGAATGCACTCTCCGCAGCTTGGGCACAGAGGAACAGAGCAGCTATGGCAGGACCCTGCTGACCTTGAGCTGTTCCAAACGCTCTGCAGCCCTCCTGACCGCTACTACCATGTCCGGCAGCAAGAAGGAACTAAAGAAGCGGATCACCGCCATTGTTCGCAAGCCGAAAATGGCAGTTTATACTCCTATCCTCCTGATTATGATCTGTGCTGTGGTTGTAACCTGTACCTTTACAGGGGTGTGGGCGAGGGAGGAGAGCAATGATGCCTTCCTCCGTTCCGTAAGCCAATGGTCAAAAGCCTTTCACCGTGTCGTCCGCCATTCCGATGGGCTGTGGAATCAGCAGGATGAGGAGCAGATCCGCAATCTGGAAGTCTGCTCTGCAGAGCTTCACGCACAGATCTCTGCTTATGAGGCACTGTCTGCTTATCCTGACACCAGAGATTTCCTGCTGCTAATGACCCAATATGCCCAAGTGATGAAGGAGAAAACAGGAACGGAATTTTTGGATCACCCTAAGCAGTGGATCCAGAGTGCATGGGAAGCTCATAGCATTCTCTCCTCTGCAGAGAACCTGGAGTTTTCATGGGACTTTCTGAAAAAGGTTGAGCCACAGGCACATAACTGGCTGGATCTGTATTACTATGGCTCTGCCTACCCTCTGGAATTCCCAAGAAGCCTGTCCGGTCATCCCTTCGTGGTGCGGGAGCTTCCTGTGCAGCCTGTAAGAGAGCCTGATCTGACAGCACCTACGACCAAGAAGGTCTCTAACTTCCTTCAGGATGCGGAGCAGGTCACTTTGACCCTCCACGGTGTGCAGACCGTCAGAGCGGAAGCGAAGGAGTGCATTTACCGTTCCTTCTCCCTGCCTGATGCCTATGCTCACCGCCTGACACAAGCTGTTTCAATGGGGGATTGGTGTCCCATGGCATCTGCTCCCACTGCATCCAAGGAGCTGTGGATCACCGCTGAAACAGCAGATCACAGCATCGTAGTTAGCTTCTGGCTGGGGAAGACAGGGATCTTAGAGCTGCGAGAAGGGATCTATACCTATTACTGGCAGTTGACAGACAGCCAAAGCGTAGAGGAATATGACCGCACCGTAAGGCTGCAATACGATCTTCTGGAATGCGGAACCCTGTTCCCTTGCCGCTTTACCTTTGAAGGGAATGGAGAGGAGGCAACAGCCTATTTTATCCACCAGCTTCTTCCCCGACAGCTGCTGAACCTTTCACCGGGGAATCAGTTCACCTTCACAGACTATGAGGGGCATTATCTTGACGGGATATCGGGGGAGGACACCGCACATATTACCATGCTGTATACCTGCCGACCTTCCTTTACAGTGGAT
>JAGBGB010000335.1 GCA_017936205.1 Oscillospiraceae bacterium | reverse complement strand
TGGCAAAGAGCATCGTTCTTTTTGAGTATGGTTCAAAATCGTAGTGCCACGGGCGAAGACACAGCTTCGCCCCTACAGCGCATGATTTTCGCTGAAGGCCTTGCTATATAGCGGTTTGCTTATTAAAGGTTATAACCTGAATCGGAATTTGTTGCTCTGTTTTTCAAGTATCCGGGCTCCACATACAGGGGCGATAACAAGACATAACGCAGGACGGTTCTATGCGTCATTTTACGACACACAGAACCGTTCTTTTTACATTTCAGGAAATGCCCTTGCTGTTCCCCGATATCCTTCCTGCATAGCAACAATATCATAATACATAGAAATCCCACCTTTTGCTTGGTCTTCTATTTTGTGAAGCTGTCAATTATCCACTAAGCAAAGCCTTATTCATCCCATAAGCCTAATTGGAGCCGTATTCGATCTCATCCAGAATATCCTTTAGCTTTTCTCTTGCCCTCTGGATCTGCAGACGATCCTTTTTCTTCAGCACCTGCTCGAATTCCGTAATGGCATGATCCAGCCATGCTCGGGTCTCGGACATAGCCTCCTCATAGAGTCGTTCTCCTCGCAGGAGTAGCAGGCGGTTGGGCTCCTCGTCTCGGGGATTCAGCTTCAGGTATTGCAGCAGCTTCATCCGCTCCTCTGCCTCCTCCTGACTCAAGGGGCTTCGGCTGCTACGGATCAGCAGCTTCCGTCGGAAGCCTGTGGAGCGAACCAGCACGTCTACCTCTAAGAGGGCATTGACATCATAGGTGTAGGTAATATCCAAGCTCTCCCGTCCCTTGGGCCCCGGTGGCACAGGAACAGACAGCTCCCCTAAGAGAACATTGTTCTGTGCCATACGGCTCTCTCCCTGTAGGATCCGCACATTCACACGGGTCTGGTCATCGTGGGCGGTATACACGGTTTCCGTGCGGCTCACGGGAATAATGGTGTTCCGTTCAATAATGGGCAGATAGTGTCCCGATTCCTCGAAGTAGCCGTTATCCATGACGATCTCTGTGCCCAGAGTAAAGGGACACACATCCGTCAGGACCACCTCTCGCAGCTCCTTGTCACGGCTTTTTAGCCCGCACTGCAGAGCTGCACCGATGGCAACTGCCTCGTCCGGATCCAGTCCCGGCTCCGGCATCCGCTTAAACAGCTTGGCAAGGAACCGCTGCACCACAGGCAGTCTGGTGGCTCCCCCTACGGGAACGATCCGATCGATTTCCTCCAAGGTCACTCGGGCATCCTTCAGGCTCCGTTCCAGAGGGCGGCGCAGCCGCTCTAAAAGAGGCTCACAGGCTCGCTCATACTCCTCCAAGGTCAGCCGCATACCGTGTAGCTGCCCGTTGATACTGCAGCACATGAAGATCTCTTCATTGTGAGAGAAGGCACATTTGCAGCTTTCTGCCGTTCTCCGCAGCTCTGCCTCCATTTGCAGATCCAAGCTGTTGGGATCCACTCCTGTGTGCTTCAGGAACAGGCGGTACAGCAGCTCCGTAAAGTCCTCTCCCCCAATGAAGTTATCCCCTGCAATGGCATGAACCTCCATAATGGAGTCGTACAGCTCCAGCACGGATACATCGAAGGTTCCCCCACCCAGATCGAACACCAGATAGCAGGCATCCTGCTTCTCTGTAATACCGTGGGCAATGGCTGCTGCCGTAGGCTCATTGATAATACGACTTACATTCAATCCTGCCATTTCCCCTGCACGAACCGTTGCCTTCCGCTGGTGATCGTTGAAGTAGGCAGGAACGCTGATGATCGCCTCGGTGACCGTTTCTCCCAGATAATGCTCCGCATCCTCCTTCAGGCTGCGGAGGATCAGGGAGGACAGCTCCTCCGCCCGAAGGTGCCGCTCTCCTAAAACATACTCCCGATCCGTGCCCATGCCTCTCTTAAATACAGCCGCACTCTCCATAGGGTGGATAATGGCTCGTTCCTTGGCAGAGCGGCCTACATAGACCGTGCCCTCTGAGTCAATGCTTACAACAGAGGGAGTCAGATGCTCCCCCAGTCGGTTGGGAATGATCTCAGCCCGACCGTTGCGGAAGCAGGCGACCAGACTGTTGGTAGTCCCCAGATCAATGCCGATCAGCATTATTTCACTCCTTTTTTCTTCAAAGCAGCCTCAATGGCTGCGAAGTCCGTTTCATCCTGCCACTTCTCCCGTCCCTTGCGGCAGAGCTCCAGAGCCTTCTTGGGATCTCCCAAGATCTCCTCGATCATGGCCTCATATACATCTGCATCCTTGCAGCTTCCGTAGGGACAGAAGCTGCACAGACTCAGGTCGCGTGTTCTGCTCAGCTCTTGCCTTGCTTCCTCCCCTCTGCCCAGAATGGCAAGAACCAAGCTGCGGCGGCTGCGATAGAGGGCTTCATCGATACGATAGCGTTCCAGAATGGCATCCAATCGCTTCAGAGCCTTGGCTGCGATCTTCTGTGCCCGTTCCACATCTCCATATCGCCACAGGGCGTGGGCGAAGTGCATAAGGGCATAGTCATCCACAGGATCTGCCTTGACCCGCTGTGCCCAGATGCTCATTTGTCGGACTGCATTTCCCTCCAACTCCGCAAGGAGCAGACGGAAGTCCACTACCTGTTCCTCGGTCATCCGATGCTTTGCAGTCCCCATAGCAAGGGTCGCCTTCATCATCTTTCCCTGCATGAGCAACAGCTTCCCACGGGCAGCCAGAGGAGCAGTATCGCCCTTACAAGCCTTTGTCCATTCCTTGATCACTTCCTCTGCCCGATCCCACTGTCCAAACTGGCAGCAGATGTCAAAGGACAGCTCATAGCCCTGAGGGAAGTCATAGTGCTCTATTGCAGCCCCTGCCGCAGACAGAGCCTGCTCCCAACAGCCCATACGACGCAGCACACGGAGCTTATGCTCTACGATCCAGTCATAGAATTCCCCATGGCTGTCCATGATCTGCAGAGCCTGCTCCAAATACTCCAGAGCCTCCTCATATCTGCCTTGAGTCTCCCGTATATCAGCCATGCCGTTATAGCCGTCTATATCGTCAGGATCCAGCTCCAGCTCTCGTCGGAAGAATGCCGCAGCACCCTCCAAATCTCCCATGTAATGCTTGCAATTGGCTGCAAAAAAGCAGCATTCCGGAGAGGGGCTCCGCTCTAAGATCTGTTCGAAGCACTCCAATGCCTCCGGTGCGTATCGCTTTACCTTTTCATAATACAGGCTGCCTAAGCTACGCAGTATCATAAGGGAATCGGGATCCTTCTCTCGGAGGGCAAGGAACATTTCAACCGCCTCTTCATAACGGTCATGGTCCTTCAGCAGCTTCGCCTTCAGCCGCAGGCAATCCTCATTGAGTCGATCCTGCTCCAAGGCACGATCTAAGAGCTGCAGCAGCTCCTCCACGGCGGCATCATCCATTTCCGGGGTTTGGGAGAGCTTCGCCACACGGAAGTAGAGATCGGAATCCCACAGAAGGAGCTCTCCCTCCTCTACTCGGTCAAGAAGCTGCTTATACAGCTTCAGTGCCTTCGCCTTGTCCTGTTGCTCCTCCTCCACAAGGCGAGCACGGACATATTCCACGGAAATATCCTGAGGAGCCCCGGTTTCCTCCAAGAAATTCAGGATCTCGTGGACTCCCTCCCAGACCTGGTTCCGTAGCAGGATCTGTGCCTTGATGGTATACAGATCCAGATCCCATCGCTGATATTCCAGAGCACGGTCAACCGCCTCAATGGCAGCCCGATCCTCATGCAGACGGTAGTAGACCACTGCAAGGAGCCGTTCTGCTGTCCAGGACTCCGGCTCTAAGCGGAGCTGCCGCTGTGCTATCTCTGCTGCATAAGCGTAATCACCCATGGCATACAGCAGCTTCGACATATTACACAGCTGCTCTGTGTTATGGGGATCCAGCTCCAGAGCCGCCTCCAGCTTTTCCTTCGCTTCCCCCTGTCGCTCCAGATTCATCAGGCAGCTTGCCTGAAGCTGAAGGATCTCCGGCAGACGCTTCTGCCATTTCTCAATATCCTCCTGTGCAGTCAGGGAGCGAATGCACCTCTCCAGCTCTATGGCATGGCTCAGGGCTGCCTCGTCCTTCTCCCGGCGGTATAGCACCTTGGCATAGAGATTGTAATAGTCACAGGGCTTTGTCCTTTGGGGGTCCAGCTGTTGTGCGATCTCTTCTGCCTCTTGGATCCGTTCGTTCTGCATATATGCCCAAGCCAATTGGATGCCGTTTTCCGTATCCGCAGGCTCCTCCTGCCAACGCTGCAGCAGAATGGGGATCAAGGCTTCATTCCATTCCTGCAGCTTAGCATGAAGCTCTGCCTGCAGATTCAAATTCTCTGCACTTTGGGGGATCAATTCATATACGAGCTTCTTTGCCTCAAGATATTCCCCTCTGGCTCCGTAACACTGAGCAAGACCGTAGCCTGCATAGATATGCTCCGGGTTCATCCGAAGGATCTCACGGAGCAGAGGCTCCGCAGTCTCCACGTTCCCTTCTCGGAGATACAGCTCCGCAGAAGCATACAGGAGCCCGGTGTCGGAAGGATAGCTCCGAGCCAGCGCATGGATCCCTTCCACGCCCTCAGCCTCTCTGCCGCTGCTGATAAGGTTGCGGTAGCCAATGAGCTTCCCGTAGGGATGGAATTCCGACAGAGCCTCCAACTGCTCCAACAGGGGGCCGCTTTCATCGGGGCTTCCCTGAATGATCTGCAAATACAGGGTATAATACTGATCACAGACCTCTCCATCCTCACCGGGACGGAACAGGTCATAATTCAGGTTGGGCTCATTGCGAACACCGCTGATAATGGCGTAGTCCACAAAGTCACGAGGATAGCTCTCATACAGCTCCTCCCTCCTGTCACAGAAGGAGAAGGTCTCATCCAAAAGCTGCCACACCCTCTGTGGCAGACGATAATGCTTCATGAGGAATTTCAGCAGTGTCTCCTCCACCCTCAGACGAGTATCCGGAGCCTGACAGAGCTCCTGTTCCAGCAGAGGCCTCCATTGCTGGGGGTCGATCCTTCGGCGGAAGTCCCCATACAGCTCACACAACTGCTTCTCCCACTGTCCCACAGGGTCAGAACCGAACTGCTTCGGTGCTTCCTGCTTTTCTGCCAGCTTCAGAGCCTCCTCATAGGCTGCTCTAAGTGCCTTAAATTCCTCCGGCTTATCCTCCGGATTGGTTTCCCGCAGCTTCTGCCGATAGGCAGCAGTAATGACCTTTTTATCCTTCGTCGGCTCAATGCCCAATACAAACCAATTCATCACACAGCCTCCTTTTCTTTTCCTATAGAATACCACAAGAGATAAATTTCCTCAAGTCATTTTTTCCTCCCCCTACAAAACGCCAATCGTCAAATTCCGATTTATCGTACCATTCGTAGGGGCGCGCATTGCGCGTCCGACAACCACCAAGAATTGGCGGTTGTGAAAAATGTTTCGATTTTTGGGGAAATACATTATTTTTGGTGGTTTTTGTGTTCATGGCGTTCCGTCATGAACCGGACGCGCAATGCGCGCCCCTACGCAGCGGTGAACGAAGCAGCTCGATAAATCGGAATTTGAATAAAAAAGAGGTTGCCGCTTATGGTGTGTGATCATAAGGGCAACCTCGGTATTTTATTTTCTTATCCGTTCAGCAGGCAGCTCGGGTTCGACATCGCTTTCAAGAAAGGCTTGGCCATATGCTGCTGTGAAGACTATGGACTCAGCCCTCAGTCTCTGTATCGGGTGCTGTTTCGGTCTGCTGTGCCTGGATGAAACGCATGAGCACCGTTGCGACCTGTGCTCTGGTGGCTCCGTCTCTGGGCAGAAGCTTCACATTGCTGCCGGAGCCGCTGCCGGAGATCAGACCCTCTGCAACCGCCCACTGCATGGCTTCTGTTGCCCAGCTGCTCAGCTGATCCAGATCCGGGAAGTTCAGCTCTGCGCGAGCTTCGGTGTCCACGCCCATGCTCTGTGCGTAGCGGTACAGAATGGTGGCAAGCTGCTCACGGGTAATGGTTCCGTCGGGGTTAAAGCGACCCTTCCCCACACCGTTGACAATGCCGTTCTGCTGTGCCCAAGTCACAGCCTCGGAGTACCACAGATCCGTAGGCACATCCTCAAAGAGGCTCTCAGCCTCTACCTTCTCCTGAGAATAACGGTATAGCACCGTTACCAGCATGGCACGGGTCATGGTTCTCTGGGGGGCAAAGAGGGTGTCACTGACACCGTTAAACAGACCTCTGTCCACTACAAACTGCACTGCATCGCAGTACCAGCTCAGCTCCTCCACATCCTTGAACTGAATGAACACAGGATCTCTGAGCCATGTGCGCTCCTCATAGTAAGCTCCGCAATTTCCGCAGGCATAACGGGTAATGCCGTTCTCCTCCTCCGTAGGCTCACGGATGATCTCAGGCTCCAGCATAGTGTGACCGCCGGGCTGGCTGCAGATCTCCACAGGAATCTCCAGAGCAGCCTGCTCCAAGCCGATCTTCAGGCTCGTCCAGCCATACTCGCTGGCAGTTACGCTTAAAAGTCCGTACAGCTGCTTTACATCAAGGATGTTCTTATCGTAGGTCAGAGTCAGCTCTGCAGGACTGGTGCAGGGATCGGTCTCCACATGGGCAAAATAATAATCCAGATCATCCAAAGTGACAGCGATCTTATCCAGAGCTCCTGCTCCTTGGCTCTGGTCGAAGGAGTACAGCTTCAGCTCCTTGGCAGGCATGTGCTGCTGGACGACCTTAGCCTCAATATAGGAATCGCTACCCTCTACAGCAATCAGGTTCTCACCATTGTCAATGGCAGTAAACATCACGACTACAAAGGATGAAAGCTTCAGATCCATGTAGCCGGTCCACTGCAGCTCTAAGCCATAGATCTCCTGATCCTCTCCGAAGTAATCCACACCATAGTCCAGAGGCTCCTGATCCAAGTCATTCAGGCTCTCATAGATGGCAATAAAATACACATCCTCCGGATTCCCCTCAGGGAACATCAGGGTACGAATGGGCATGGGCTGACCATACACACAGCTTACGCTCTCGAACAGGGGTGCTGCAGTGATCAAGCTTCTGTTCTTAGCACGGGCAGCTCTCTGTACAGGAGGCTCCTGACGCTCCGGAAGCTCATCCCGATCAACGAAGCTCAGGATCCGATCCAGCTGCTCCTGCCCGATCTCGGGAGTCTCCTCCGCAGAGGCGAAGGAAACACACAGACTGCACAGCAGCCCAAGAACCAGCAATAGGGAAATCAATTTCTTCATGGTTTTTATCCTCCTCTAAATATTTGGTATAAATATTTTACCACATTAGAAGCCCCATGTCAACCCATAAATAAAAATCCCCTATCACTATTCAAGTTCCGATTTGTCGCACAGTTTGATTTACCGCTGCGTAGGGGCGCGCCTTGCGCGTCCGGTTCATGACGGAACGCCATGAACCCAAAAACCACCGAAAATAATGTATTTCCCCAAAAATCGAAACATTTTTCACAACCACCAATTCTTGGCGGTTGTCGGACGCGCAATGCGCGCCCCTACGAATGGTACGATAAATCGGAATTTGCTAAAGAGTACGACATCGGACGGCTCCCTGTTGGGAGCCGTCCGATGGATCGGGCATTTGATTCTTAATAGGAGCGGATATAGTGGGCGTTCATATCCGGGGCAGGGCGCATTTTGATGCCGGAAACGATGCCCATAGCTACAAAGGAGGTCAGCATGGAGCTGCCGCCGTAGCTGACAAAGGGCAGGGTCAGACCGATCACCGGTACCAGTCCCAGACAAACACCTACATTGATCAGGATCTGGAACAGCAGCATGCTCGCCATACCGATGCAGATCAGGTGATTCATATAGTCGGGAGTCTTCATGCCGATATACAGGATCCGAGCAACGATGGCAAGCAGAAGCAGCAGCAGTACCAAGCAGCCCAGCAGTCCAAGCTGTTCCCCAACGCCGCAGAAAATGGAGTCCGTGTGTCGGGCAGGCAGGGAACTGTCACTGTATCTGCCGTTAAACAGCCCCAAGCCGGTCAGACCTCCTGTGCGGAGGGTCTTGAGGTTCATGGTAGTATGCCACAGAACACCCCAGCCTGTGGGGTCGATGCTGTCATCAAACAGAGCCATGATTCGATTCTTCTGATAGCCCGCAAAGCCATATTCCCAGAGCACGGGGGCCAGCAGAGCCGTAATCAGGAAGCCCAAACCGAACCAGTAGATCTTCACACCGCCAATATAGGTCACAGCAAGGAAAATGAACAGATAGATCAGGGTAACACCCATGTCACGGGAGATGATCAGATTAAACGCCGCAATAAACAGGGCATGGAGCACCAGCGTCATAACTGTTCTGGGGGAAGAAATTCGAGTCTGGTTCACGCTCATGGTTTTGGCAAGGATAATGGTATAGGTGATTTTACAGACCTCCGCAGGCTGGATATTAAAGGGCAGGAAGGGGATCTGTAGCCAGCTTCGGTTACCGGAGTCACCTTCAACACCCCAAATCAGCAGCAATCCGATAAAGCCCACATTGAACAGGAACAGTAAGGTACGCTGTCCTGCCAAGATCTCAATATCAAAAGCCGTAAATGCCAAGTACAACACGATTCCACCGATAACCGTACCGATCTGAACCGTCATATTACGGCTACCCTCCTCACCCATGACCGCATAGATCATCACAATGCCGAAAACAGATACGATGACACACAGAGTAAGGAGGACCATATCCCCTTTATGGAAAACATTCCACAACAAATTCCGAAATCGTTTCAAGAGCTCACCTCCAACGCTCCTATTTTATCATGATTTTGAGATTCTGTAAACTAAAAAATTTTGCAAAATATCCAAACATATGATATAATCACGAAAAGACATTTTTTCGGGTACAGAACCCGAGACAGGAGTGTGATCCATGACCTACAAAACCAACAGCTCGGAGCAAACAGAGGCTCTGGGTGAAGTACTGGGAAGAAGTCTCCGTGGCGGAGAGGTCATAGCCTATCTGGGAGATCTGGGTGCGGGGAAGACCGCCTTCACTCGAGGGCTTGCCCGTGGCTTAGGGATCCCTATGCGAGTCACCAGCCCTACCTACACAGTGGTCAACGAGTATTCCGGCGGACGGTTGGAGCTGTTCCACTTCGATATGTATCGCTTAGGGAGCTCTGAGGAGCTCTTCGACATCGGTTGGGAGGATTATCTCCTCCGTGGGGGCGTTTGTGCCGTAGAATGGAGTGAGAATGTGTGGGATGCTATGGAGAATGCCATTACCGTCCGCATTGACAAGCTGAGTGAGGAAGAACGAGCCATCACCATAGAAGGGAGTGCCCTGTGTGAAGATATTGAGCTTTGAGAGCTCCGCCAAGGCATGCTCCGTCGCTCTCTTAGAGGACGGACGGCTGGTAGGAGAATATTACCAGAACTGTGGACAGACCCATAGCCGTACCCTGCTGAAAATGGCGCAGGATCTGTTGGAAAACTGCAGCGTAGGCTCCGTAGATGCAGTTGCCTGTGCCGCAGGGCCCGGCAGCTTTACAGGCATCCGCATCGGTGTAGCTGCAGCCAAGGGCTATGCCTGGGGGGCAGAGCTGCCCTGTGTGGGCGTGTCTACTTTAGAGGCTATGGCACAGCAGGCTCGCAGCTTCCGGGGTCTGATCTGCTGCGTGATGGATGCCAGACGGGATCAGGTGTACCACGGTCTGTTCTCCTGTGAGAAGGGAGAGCTGAAGCGGCTTGTAGAGGACTGTGCCATATCCATTGAAGAGCTGTCTCGGGAGCTTTCTGCCTACGAACGACCCATCCTTCTGGTAGGAGACGGAGCCAAGCTCTGCCACGATGCCCTTGGCTATGACTGTGCCCCGGAGCATCTGTGTATGCAGCGAGCCTCCGGTGTGGCACTTGCCGCCGCTGCGGCAATGGAGCGTGGAGCGTCTACAGACGGTGCCACCCTGAACCCCAACTATCTCCGCCTGTCTCAGGCAGAGCGAGAACGGAATGAACGGCTGAATGCCGAGAAAACTTCTGACTAATTCAACATTTTCGAAACGGAGGATCTGACATGGAACGATCTAAGGTTTACTTCACCACCTTCCGCACCAAGTTCAGCGAGAATCTGCAGCAGAAGCTGAATCGTCTGCTGCTGACCGCCGGCATGGATCAAATCGACTTTGAGAACAAATATGTTGCCATTAAGCTCCACTTCGGTGAGCCGGGGAATCTGGCATATTTACGCCCCAACTACGCCCGTACCGTTGTGGATCTAGTCAAGCAGTTAGGGGGCAAGCCCTTCCTGACAGACTGCAACACCCTCTATGTAGGGGGCAGAAAGAATGCACTGGATCATTTGGAATCTGCCTATCAGAACGGCTTCAATCCCTATAATGTTGGCTGCCATCTGCTGATCGCAGACGGTCTGAAGGGCACGGATGATGTAGAGGTTCCCGTAGACGGAGAGTATGTAACATCTGCCAAGATTGGCAGAGCCCTCATGGATGCAGATATCGTTATTTCCCTGACCCACTTCAAGGGTCACGAGGCAGCGGGCTTCGGCGGTGCCATTAAGAACATCGGCATGGGCGGCGGCTCCCGTGCAGGTAAGATGGAAATGCACTCCGCAGGCAAGCCCATCGTTTACACCGATAAGTGCATCGGCTGCGGTGCCTGTGCCAAGGCATGCGCCCACGGTGCCCCCATTCTGGAGGATCGGAAAATGCGCATCGATCTTGATAAGTGCTTAGGCTGCGGTCGCTGCATCGGAGCCTGTCCTGTAGATGCCATTGACGCTGCCAATGACGAGAGCACCACCATCCTGAACTGCAAGATGGCAGAGTACACCAAGGCCGTGGTACAGGGTCGTCCTCAGTTCCACATCAGCCTGATCTGCGATGTCAGCCCCTACTGTGACTGCTACAGTGTCAACGATACCCCCGTGATCCCGGATATTGGCATGTTCGCCTCCTTTGATCCCGTAGCTCTGGATCTTGCCTGTGCAGAGGCTTGTATGAAGATGCCTCGCAGCAGCGAACACAGCTTCAGTGGCAACAGTGGTGACCTCTTTGCTGACCTCCATCCGGTCACTGATTGGAGGGCGCAGATCAGCCACGGCAAGAAGATCGGGCTTGGGAATGACGAGTACGAGCTAATCCAGATCTAAGATCCTCGCCAGCTCCTGTGGGGAGCGTTCTCCGTGGATCCGCTGGACGATCTTCCCCTTCTCCAGCACAATGGCAGAGGGAAGACCCAAGACCCGAAGGCTCTTTGCCATCTCCTCATAGCGGCGAGCATCCAGAGCGCAGCACTTGACTCTGGGCTCGCAGAGCTGCTCCAAGCCCTGCGGGGGCTGCTTCCCTGTATCATGGATGCAGATCAGAACCTGCCCCCCGGACAGCTCCACCTCCCTGTGGTAATTCCGCGGTGTTAATTCCAGCATAAAAAATCCCCTCCCCTGCACCATAGTGTGTGCAAGGGAGGGATTTTTATACCCTATCCTTCTTACTTTGCAGCCTGAACGATCAGATCCGCACAGAGCTCCAAGCCCAGCTTGCCGCTGTCTAAACACAGATCGTAGTTCTTGCTGTATCCCCACGTACGGCCTGTGTAGTTCTTGTAGTAGACCTTCCGCCGCTGGTCCTTCTCGGCTAAACGCTTCTCAGGAGCCTTATCCTTCTCTCCGTAGCGTTCCACGATGCGGCGTGCCTTGCTCTCTTCCTCCGCATGGATGAAGACATGGAGAGCATCCTTCCGATCACGGAGGATGTAATCTGCACAGCGACCCACAATGACACAGTTCCCCTGTGCTGCCAGCTCCTCAATGATCTTGGTCTGCTCAATGTACAGCCGATCCATCATAGACAGCCCATCTGCGGCAAACTGCTGTGCCGTTGCCAGAGAAAACAGAAGACTGTGGCGAGAGCTTGCATATTCTCCGCTTTCCTTAATAAACTCCGGGGAGAAGCCGCTGCGCTTGGCAACCTCGTTGACCAGCTCTTCATCATAGAAGGCATAGCCAAGGCGTTCTGCCACCATGTGCCCAATGCTTCGTCCGCCGCTGCCAAATTCTCTGCTAACAGTAATGATCCGTTTCATAATCATGCCTCCTTTGGTACTTGATCTTCTATTTTTATTTTACCATAATCTCAGAAAAACACAAATACTTTTTCTCATGGAAATGTAAATTTTTTCACAAATATAAGCCCTGTACCAAAATCCCCAGATTATCCCTGTAGATCTCATCAAACTGAGACAGCGGTAAGGGATTGACTCCGCTGCCCACCTCGATAGTATATCCCGGGCGGTTATATTCCTGAATGAACCAATCCTTGTAGCCTGCAAAGCCTGAGGCGAAGGGGGTATCCTCTAACTCATATCCGGAGCTGTCTGCGAATGCCTCCCCAATTTTTCTCGCTCCCGGCACCTCAATATCAAGGAACTTCCAGTAGATCACCTTGCCCTGAGAATGATAGGACAGAGTCAGCCTGGGAGAAAGCTCCCTTGTAAGCCTTGCCATCGCACTGCTCTCCACCTGATCCAAGGGAGCCAGACCTACAAAGTCCCTTGGAGACGGCTGGTCGAAGCCCAGAGCAAACTTATTTTCCCTTGCCTGCTCCCAGCCTGCGGGGTAGTTCAGATTCAGATCCACCCCCAGCAAGTTCGCCTTCCAGCCGTTGGGAAATTCAATGGCAGGGAAGCGAGCGGCAATGTCCTGTGCCCGATCATATTCCAATGTACCTTCCTCAACAGCTCCCGTGACCAGATCCACTCCATCAGGATTAACCATAGGCACCACATAGAGCTGGGTCTGTCGGAACAACGCCGCCGCATCCCGATCAAGGATCCTTGCACCTCCGGACACTGCCTTGGCATACTCCTCCACAAATTTCATCAGCACCGGTGTGGTGATCCATTCATTGGCATGGTGGCTGCCGTTATACAGAACAGAGCGGCGTCCCTCCCCCATCTTCAGCAGAGGGATCGACCGTCCGTAGGCAGTTTTTCCTAAGGATCTGCTGCTGAGGAAGGGATAACGCATAGTCAGCCCCTCTATACAAACTTCCAACAGCTCCGAGGTGAAGGGCACATCCGTAGGAACCACCGAGAAGCCAAAGGGCACAATCAAATACTGTCCCACCCGCAGCCGCCGTGGGTCTACCGTAGGATTGGCAGTGGAAATGGCACGTATGGTAGTAGAAAACTGCCTGGCGATGCTGTAATAGGTATCCCCCGGCTTCACCATATATCTTCGGTAACCCAGTAAGTAAGGCATCAGCTGCTGCATGGTCAGCATATCCTCCCGACCGGAAGGATACAGTCCCCTTTGTCTCTGGAATTCCTGCAAATCCCCAACCCCTGCCCGTCTCAGAGCAAGTTCCGTCAAGCTCAAAATAATCCCCTCCCCCACAAGCTATGCGAGGAAGGGGTCAAATATTCGCAGAATTATTCATTCAGGAACATTCCCAGATATTCGTAGGCAAGCAGCAGCTTTTCCAAGTGGTAGTTCATAACGATGGTATCCCGACGGGTGCATTTCCGAGGCTTCAACTCACCCACCTGCAGACCTAAAGCCTCTAACTTCTGCTGATTGTCTGAGGCAATATCTCCCAGACTGTCCATACCGCAGATGACCTCCAGCTCCGCTACCATTCGTTCCCCTAACTGACGGCAGCCACAGACCAGAGCCTCTGCATTGTGCTTGCGGTGGAAGAACCTCTGGGCGTGATACAGATCGATCTCGCTGTCGATCCTCCGCAGCAGAAGGATCAGCTTCTGGGTGTCCGGGAAGCGCTCCCGGATCAGAATGCTCTCCAGCAGGGGTGGGAATTGGCATTGCAGCTCCCGCAACAGCTTGACGATTCGATTCTTGTTGTTATAGGGTCGGAAGGACATATTGATGATCAGAGCCACACTCAGCCCCAGTGCCGTATACACAATCCGTACGAACGCATCGTGGAGCAGATCATCCGAGCCGTAACTGCAGGCAGACAGGAACACGATACAGGCAAGAGAAATGCTGTAGGAGATCTTGAAGCCATTACACAGCAGGATCAACAGCATGACTCCCAAGCCCACAGACCAGAACGGGATCTGAGGCAGGAGCAAATGGGCAACATAGCCCATGACCGTCCCCGTCAGAACGCCGAGAAACTGTGTTATGCCCTGACGGACAGAACGGCTCAGAGTGGTATCCATCGCCACCAGCCCACCCAGAGCAGCATAGAACATGGCATCGGCTTCAGAAGAAAAGAACCGAACCAACAGCACAGACAGAGCCACAGATACAGTAGTTTTTAAGGTACGCAACCCAAGGGGAAGATGCTTCACAGAGAAATCCCCCTCCTTTCCACCCCCAGTATACCAGAAAAGCACGATTATTCAAGTGCAAATTTATGAATTTTGTGCTATACTTAATTTGCACTTCAAGTTCCGATTTATCGTACCATTCGTAGGGGCGCGCATTGCGCGTCCGACAACCACCAAGAATTGGTGGTTGTGAAAGATGTTTCGATTTTTGGAGAAATTACATCGTTTTCGGTGGTTTTTGTGTTCATGGCGTTACGCCATGAACCGGACGCGCAATGCGCGCCCCTACGAAGCAGTGAACGAAGCAGCGCGATAAATCGGAATTTGACTTGCTGTAACGAAAAGGAGGACAGACTATGATACGGGAAGCTATGGCGGCAGATGTGCCGGGAATGCTGGGGATCTATGAGTATTATGTGAAAGAAACGGCAGTGAGCTTTGAATATGAGCTGCCAACGGTGGAGGAATTTACCCGCCGATTGGAGGAACACAAGAAGGACTACCCTTGGTTTGTCTGGGAAGAGGAGGGGCAGATCCTGGGCTATGCCTACGCAGGGCGAGCCTTTGAACGAGCCGCCTATGCCTGGAATGCGGAGATCTCCTGCTACCTGAAGGACAAAGGCAAGGGCATGGGTCGCAAGCTCTACACCATGATCGAAGACATTCTTCGCCAACAGGGTGTGCGGAAAGTCTTTGCCGTAGTAACCTCTGCAAATGCCCCCTCTGTGGCATTCCATAAGGCCATTGGCTACACAGAAGCACTGGTTTACAAGGATGTAGGCTTCAAGCATGGGCAGTGGTACGATGTGATCTGGTTGGAGAAGCAGCTCTGCCCCTTAGGAACTCCAAAAGAATTCCCGATTTCATGGAAAAAATTATAAAAGCCTATTGACAAATAAGCATTTGTATGGTAGTATAAGGATGTGCTTAGCAAACAAATGTTGAGGAGGTAAGCGAATGACCCAGAGAGAACGGCAGATCCTGCAATGGATCGAGGCAGATCCCATGATCTCGCAAGAGAAGCTGGCAGAGAAGGCAGGCATCACACGCTCCTCCGTAGCAGTTCACATTTCCAACCTGATGAAGAAGGGCTGCATCGCAGGTAAGGGCTACATCCTCCGCAGTGGCAGCTACGCAGTGGTCATCGGCGGTGTGAACATCGATATCGGCGGCCGTTCCTTCCGACCCTTAGTTGCTCGGGATTCCAACCCCGGAAGGGTCACAACCAGCTTAGGCGGTGTAGGACGGAATATCGCCCACAACATGAGCTTGTTAGGCATGGATGTGAGAATGCTCACAGCCTTCGGGGATGACCTCCACGGGCAACGGATCGCCGCCTCTTGTGCAGAGCTGGGCATTGATATCAGCTGCGCCCTGCAGATCCCCGGGGGAACCACCCCCACCTACCTATTCCTCAATGACGCTGACGGTGACATGGCTCTGGCTCTGTCGGATATGGAGATCTGTGAGAGGATCACCCCTGCTTACCTGAACTCCCACATGAGTCTGATCAATAACGCACAGGTGGTCATTGTGGATACCAACATTCCTCAGGAGAGTATCGCCTTCCTGACTGAGTGCTGTACCGCCCCCATTTTTGCGGATCCCGTCTCTACTGCCAAGGCTGAGAAGCTTCGCCCTGTTTTAGGAAAGCTCCACACTCTGAAGCCCAACCGCATGGAGGCAGAGCTGCTGACCGGCATCTCCATCACCGATGAAGAAAGCCTGCGTGCCGCAGCCAAAGTCCTGATCGACACCGGAATGCACCGTGTTTTCATTTCCTTGGGAACCGATGGTGTTTTAGCAGCGGATCGGCAGACTATGATCAAGGTCCCCTGCTTCAAGGCCACCATGCGAAATGCCACCGGTGCCGGAGACTCCTTCATGGCAGCCCTCGCCTGGGCCTATCTGGAAGGAACAGATCTGGAAACCACCGCAAGAGCCGCTGCAGCTGTTGCAGCCATGACCATCGAGTCGGAAGAAACCATAAACCCTGCGATCAGTGCAGAAGCTGTACACGATCGCCTACACAATCTTTAAAATTTGGAGGAAATCATCATGCTGAACAAGTACCTGGACATTAAGCCCGAAGTCGCCGAAGCTCTGGCAGCCGGCAAGCCCGTAGTCGCTCTGGAATCCACCATTATTTCCCATGGTATGCCCTATCCCCAGAATGTACAGACCGCTCTGGCTGTTGAGCAGATCGTTCGTGAGAACGGTGCTGTTCCCGCTACCATCGCTGTCATCGGCGGCCGTCTGAAGGCTGGTCTGACCCCCGAGGAGATCGAGTACTTCGGCAAGAAGGGTCTGAGCATCGCTAAGGCTTCCCGTCGTGACTTAGCCGTTCTCTGCGCTCGCGGAGAAGACGGTGCTACCACTGTTACCACCACCATGATGATCGCTCATATGGCAGGCATCAAGGTCTTCGCCACCGGCGGCATCGGCGGCGTACACCGCGGTGCTGAGACCACCATGGACATTTCCGCTGACCTGGAAGAGCTGGCACAGACCCCCGTTATGGTCGTCTGCGCAGGTGCAAAGTCCATCCTGGATCTGGGTCTGACTCTGGAATATCTGGAGACCCACGGTGTTCCCGTTGTTGGCTACGAGACCAAGAAGCTGCCTGCATTCTTCACCCGTGAGTCCGACTTCGAGGTAGACTACCGCATGGACAGCCCCGAAGAGATCGCCAAGGCCTTCAAGGTCCAGAACGAGCTGGGTCTGCCCGGCGGCATGCTGGTTGCCAACCCCATCCCCGTAGAGTACTCCATGGATGCCAAGGTCATCAACGCAGCCATCGACCAGGCTGTTAAGGAAGCTGAAGAGAAGGGCATCCACGGCAAGGAGACCACACCCTTCCTGCTGGCAAGAGTCACCGAGCTCACCGGCGGCAACAGCCTGGAATCCAACATCCAGCTGGTATTCAACAACGCTCGCTTAGCTGCCAAGACCGCAGCCGCCTACTGCCAGGCTTAATTCCCTATCCCACAAGGTGCTGTCTCACCAAATCCGTGAGACAGCACCTTTTTTCCCCTCAAATTCCGATTTATCGAACAGTTTGATGTCCCCCTTCGTAGGGGCGCGCAGTGCGCGTCCGGTTCATGGCGGAACGGCATGAACACAAAACCCACCGAAAATGATGTAATTTTTCCGACAATCGCAACATTTTTCACAGCCACCAATTCTTGGTGGTTGTCGGACGCGCAATGCGCGCCCCTACGAATGGTACGGAAAATCGGAATTTATCGCACAGCTTCGTTCACCGCTGCGTAGGGGCGCGCATTGTGTCAAGAGTAACATGGTATACACTTTGTGTAAATACATGGTATACACATTTCATACTCCAAGAGAATAATCCTGTTGTTCTTAGATTCAGAGCTTGAGGCA
>JAGBGB010000334.1 GCA_017936205.1 Oscillospiraceae bacterium | reverse complement strand
TTTCCCGATTGAATCGGGCACTCTTTCTCTCTGTAACGGGAGAACCCGCAGCAGCTTACTCGCCTTCAGCTACCGCACTCAGGAGCGACCTTCCCCATTCTTACACAGGAACTTCCACCAACCGTTCCCTCTCTGCAGCACTCAAATGGGTACTCCTCTCCGTCATTGTGTTTCATGATCTGCTATATCATAGCCCAAAAAAGGCAATTTGTCAAGGTAAAAATCCACTCATTTCTTCAGCAAGACCCTTCAACAAAGCTTGAGCCTTTGCACGATTCGTATCCACGGCAGTCAAATACAGCTTGACCTTAGGCTCTGTGCCGGAGGGACGGACGATCACACTGCCCTTATCCCCGAGAACGAGGGTCACAACATTAGACTTGGGCAGAGCAACGGGGACTTCTTCCCCACTAACAAGATCCCGAGTAATGCGAGCCTGATAATCCGTAAACTCAGTTACCTTGATGCCGCACAGTTCCGTAGGAACATTAGCACGGAAGTCCGCCATAAACTTCGCAGAGATCTCCAATGCATTGGGACCAGTCAGCTCGCAGCTGACGACCTTAGCCTCATGCCAGCCAAGCTCCTCATAAAGAGCGTCCATTTTCTGTGCGAGGTTCATGCCCTGTCTCTTCAGCTTGGCTGCCAGATCACAGGTAAGCATGGAAGCGACCACTGCATCCTTATCACGAGCGTAGGTTCCCTTCAGATAACCACAGCTTTCTTCAAAGCCGAACACAAAGCGATCCTCTTCACCGCTCTGCTCCAGCTTCAGGATCTCACCACCGATATACTTGAAGCCGGTAAGAACAGCCTTCATCTTCACACCATAGCGTGCCGCAATTCGATCAGCCATGGGTGTAGAAACAATACTACGAACAGCCACAGGCTCTTTCGGCAGCTTGCCCTGAGCAGACAGCTCACCCAGAACATAGTCCAGCAGCAAGCAGCCCAGCTCGTTGCCGCTAAGCTTGCGGAAGTCATCTCCCACCGGGATGGCAACTGCAACACGGTCGCAGTCGGGGTCTGTTCCAAGGATCAGGTCAGGGTGCGTGTCACGAGCGATCTTATAGCTCTCGTTCAAAGCTGCATCCGTCTCAGGATTGGGATATTCGCAGGTCTTGAAATTCCCGTCCGGCTGCTCCTGTACCTTTACAACATCCACATTGGCTCCGATGCGACGGAAGATCTCACGGACAGGCTTATTGCCGGTTCCGCAAAGAGGAGTGTAAAGTACATTCAAATTCTCAGCAGATTCCTCTGTGATCCGTTCCTGCATAACACGATCATAATACCGATCCCACAGTTCGGGTGCAATGTACTCCACCGTTCCTACCTGAAGCTGTTGCTCAAAGGTCGCCACGGGCAATACGAAGTAGGGAGTAGCAGAAATGGCTTCATAAACCAAAGCAGCAGGCTCATCGGTCATCTGGCAGCCATCAGGACCATAGCATTTGATCCCATTATACGCTCCGGCATTATGGCTTGCAGACACAACGATGCCACAGCCACAACCTAACTGACGTACCGCATAGGACAGCATGGGAGTCGGTGCAAGCTCATGATATACAAAGACCTTAATCCCCTTCTCAGCCAGTGCACAAGCACAAATCTCAGCATAGCGGCGGGAATTATGACGGGAATCATAACCGATAGCACACTTCTGGGGAAGCTCTGTGCTGCAAAGCCAAGCTGCCAAACCCTGTGCAGTGCGACGGACAGTGTAGTCATTGAGACGATTGGTTCCCAGCCCCATAATACCACGTATACCCGCAGTACCAAATTGCAGTTCCGCACCAAAGCAGCCCTTGCGGTCATCATCCTGAACCATCGCCCTCACAGTGGTGCGTTCTTCCTCTGTCAGAGGAGCCTGCTCGCACCAGAACTCATATCTCTGCAAATAATCCATAATAATCTCCTTGATCATGTTAAATATTACTACCTTTTGTCAAAAACAGGTCAATTTAGGAAAAATTGACCTGTTTCATCTTAAACATCCTCAATAATCGCATTGGAGCTCTTATTGCCGGAGCCCTTAACATTGCGGAACTTGCTACGGGTATTGCGGACATCGCTCAGAGCCTGAGCAATGGTCTCTTCGGTAACCTTAAGAGACTCATCCACGAACTCAATAGCAGCCTTGCGCATTTCAGAAATCTTCTCCTGTGCAGCACGAACCATCTCGTTAGCCTGTGCCTTCGCTTCCATGTAAACTGCATGCTCAGAAACCATCTTACGAGCCTTATCACTGGCCTCCTTCAGGATCTGCTCACGCTTATGCTTGGCAGCAGTTACCAGCTCATCATTGGCTTCCAGCATCATTCGAGCCTGCTTCAGGTCACTGGGAAGACGCTCATTCAGTTCGTCCAGCAGATTCAGGATCGCATTTCTGTCTACTGCACACTTATCCTGACTGAAGGTAACTCCCTTTGCGTTCTCGACCATTTCATAGATTTGACTGATTGTTTCTTCAAAGTACTTATCGTTCATGGGTTTGCCTCCTTATTATTGGCTATCTGATTCATTCTTTTTATAAAGTCCTCTATTATTTCCTCGGGCAAGAAGTCACTGACATCTGCTCCGTAATAGCTCATTTCCTTCACTGCGCTGGAGCTCAAATACATATACTGGTGCTCAGCTGTTAAGAACAGGGATTCCAGATTCGGGTTCAGCTTACGATTGATCATAGCCATCTGGAATTCCTTCTCAAAATCGGATCCTGCTCTGAGTCCCTTGATAATGGTGCAACACTCATGATCTCTGGCATAATTCGCAAGCAAGCCACCAAAAGCATCTACCGAAACATTGGGCAAATGGGCTGTTGACTTGCGAAGCAGATCCTTCCGCTCCTGAAGCGTAAACATAGGCGATTTATCACTATTGACCATAACACAAACCGTAACATGGTCAAATAAACGAGCTGCTCGTTCAATAATGTTCAAATGTCCCTTGGTAATGGGATCAAAGCTGCCGGGGTAAACCGCAGTTTTCATTTTTCTGTCCTTTCCTTACGGAAAAGTGTAATGACCGTTTTGCCGTAATGATAGTCTTTAGAGCGGGACAAGCCCGGAAAATCGAAATCCAAGTCCTTCCCTAAGGGTCGCTCAGATACAATTATACCACCTTCTGCCAAAATGTCAATTTCAGATATAGATTTTATTGCATTTTCTAAATATTTTTCTGCATAGGGTGGGTCCAAAAAGATCAATCGGAAACGTTTTCTGCATCGGGACAGGTAAGATAGATAGTCAGAACGAATCACTTGTGCCTTCGACTCAAGGTGTGTTCGTTTCAGATTATCCTGAATCACCCCGATAGCCTCTCGTCCCTCATCCACAAATACGCAAGAGCTTGCGCCTCGACTCAGCGCCTCGATCCCAAGCTGTCCGGACCCGGCGAACAGATCAAGAACATCCCCTGCTATTTCATATTGGATCATATTAAACAGAGCCTGCTTCACCTTATCCCCGGTGGGTCTGGTTGTCAAGCCGGCAGGAGCCTTTAGGTTCGTTCCTCTGGCTGTACCGGTGATCACACGCATAATAACTACTCCTTTTTCTCTTCCGAACCATGAAAATATGAATAGACAGATGCTGCAACATTTTTCGGAAGCACCTGGCTGAGGGCTTCAACACTCGCATCTCGAATGGATGAAATAGATTTAAAATGTCGCAGCAATTCATTCCGTCTGGCTTCACCAACTCCCGGGATCTGATCCAGCCGAGACCCCTTCATCCGTCTGCTACGGAGCTTACGATGATAGGTAATGGCAAAGCGATGGGTCTCCTCCTGAATCTGTCCAATGAAGGAGAAAATCGCAGTATTCCCCTGTATGCCGATTTCACAGCCATCCGAGGTAACCAACGCTCTTGTACGGTGACGATTATCCTTCACCATACCATAAATAGGAATATAGATTCCCATTGCCTCCAAGGCTTCACGGACGATCAGCGCATGATTCACGCCACCATCAATGAGAAGTGCATCCGGCTTCTGATCAAAGCCCTTGTCGCCGTCCAAATAATGGCAGAATCTGCGGCACAATACCTGCCGCATAGATGCGTAATCATCCTGATCCTCCAACCCCTGAAGCTTAAATCGTTTATAATCACTCTTTTTCGGCTTACCATCCTCAAAGACAGTCATAGATGCCACAATATCTGTTCCGGCAATGTTGGAAATATCGTAAGCCTCCAGTCGGCGAAGGGGGTCGGGCAAACCAAGCATATTCTGCAACAACACGAGTGTCCCTGAAATCCGCTCAGCAGCAGTGGTTCGTCTGTCTGCCTCTTCTTTTGCATTTTGGTTTGCCAGTTCAAGGAGCTTTTTGTTATCTCCCCGTTGTGGCACAAGAATTCGAACCTTCGCCCCCATTTTTTCTAAAAGAAGCTCTGCAAATAAGGAGGCATCCTCCATGGGCATAGGAAGGAGGATCCGCTTCGGTATCCCGCTTGCGGATAAATAATACTGTTTGATCAGAGAAGACAGCGCCTCCTGAGGATCATCCGGAGTCGAAAGGACCTCATAGTCCTTATCCATCAAATTTCCACCAATAAAATGCAGGATCGCAAGGCACGCCTTGGATTCTGTGCAATGCCAACCGATCACATCTGTATCTGCAAGAGTTCCGGCCGTCACAAGCTGTCTCTGATTCAGTGCCTCTATGGATCGAAGACGATCACGAAGCTGCGCAGCAAGTTCAAACCGCAGTTCCTCCGCCGCCTGCTCCATTTGCTCACGAAGCTCTCGACAGAGGCTATTTCCTTTCCCTTCCAGCAGCGCAACCGCCTGCATGATCCTCTGTCTATACTGTTGCTGAGACATCTGGTCCCGACACCAGCCATCGCAAAGTCTCATCTGAAAATTCAAGCAGGGTCTCCCCTTCCCAATATCTCTGGGAAACTTTCTACTACATTTCGGAAGTCTAAAAACAGAATAAATCGCATCGATCACCTGCTGTGACCGTCCTCTGGAACCATAGGGACCGAAATAGTTTGCACCATCCTGCTTGACTTTATTTGCGAGAGTAATACTTGGGTAATCCTGTCGCAGATCTATCCGGAGATAGGGATAGCCTTTATCATCCTTCAGTAGAATATTATATTTGGGCTGATAATGCTTGATCAGAGAACACTCCAGAACCAGTGCCTCAAACTCCGATGCAGCCACAATGGTTTCAAAATGATCTACCTGAGAGACCATTCTTCGAGTCTTAGGCGAATGGGAGGCAGTATCCTGAAAATACTGACTCACGCGATTCTTGAGTTTTTTTGCCTTACCCACATAGATCACAGTATTCTCTGAATTCTTCATCAGATAAACACCGGGCAACAGTGGGAGAGATAAGGCACATGACTTTAATTCTTCAAGCTTCATGAATTCATCTTCTTCGCACAAAAGTGCCCCAAACGCCGGGACGCTTGGGGCAAGCTTTGTTTGAGCTTAATAAATGTCCTTCACCAACAGGGCAGCTAAAGCCTTAACGGCAGCTTCTTCGTCAACACCGTCAGCAATGAGAGAGATCTCGGTTCCGGTGGTGATTCCCATAGACATAACACCGAGTAAGCTCTTTGCATTGATCTTACGATCGTCAGCCTCGACCCAGATGCTGGAACGGAACTCGTTAGCCTTCTGAATAAAGCTGATAGCCTGCTTGTTATGAAGTCCGGACTCGCACTTTACAACAGTCTTTTCTGTATACACACATTTCACCCCTTAATCATTCGCAATTATCTTTTGCGATATACATAATATAAGCAATAATTATGAATTTGTCAACAGTTTTTCACAAATTACGACAATTCTGCAATGGTTACACCGTCTTCACCCTCGCCGTACACACCTAAACGGTATCGTTTTACAGCACGATTCCGCTTCAGCTCATCCTGAACAGCCTTTCTGAGGACTCCGGTTCCCTTGCCATGAATGATCCTTACAGAGGCTAAATTTGCCATCATAGCATTATCAAGGAAAATCGACAGCGTGGAAATTGCCTCACCTACCGTCATGCCTCTCAGATCCAGCTCTGTGGAAGCACCTGCCGCACGGAATTCTTTCTGAACTCGTTCAATGATCTTCTTCGCCTGCTGTGGCTTTTCTTCAATCAAATAAACCTCGTCAGGTTGAGCAGAAACTCTCATGATCCCTGCTTGCAATTGATAGCTGCCGTCCTTATTGATCTGCAGAACTGTAGCACGAGTGCCAAATCGAAGAAGCTCCACTGTGTCACCAACCTTTATTTCACGAGTGGGTTTGGGACGTTCAGGCTGACCTTGGCTACCGGAGAAGCCCTCCTCCACCTCGTTTAGTTTCCTGCGAAGCTCTGCCTGCTTGGCATTGATCCCTTGAGCATCTGCCGTATCACGGAGCTGCTTACGCAGCTGCTTCAGTTCCTCCGCAACCTCATTTGAGGTTCTGCGTGCCTGATCCACAATCGCCTGAGCTTCTGCACGGGCTGCTCGCATAGCTTTTTCTCTTTCAGCCTTGATCTCATCATAATAAGCCTGAGACTTCTGCTTCATTTGTTCCGTCTCCAGCTTCAGTCTCTGTGCCTCCAGCTTAGCGGTTTCCATTTGCTGCCGCTGTTCCTCCAACTGATTGAGAACATCTTCGAAATTACGATCATTCTCATTTACGAGACTCTTAGCATGATCAATAATGTGATCCTCTAATCCAAGACGCTTGGAAATCGCAAAGGCATTGGACTTCCCGGGGATACCAATGAGCAGACGATAAGTTGGGCGGAGGGTTTCTACATCAAACTCACAGGATGCATTCATAACCCCCTTAGTGCGCATAGCAAAGAGCTTCAGCTCAGCATAGTGTGTCGTAGCAGCGACCTTGCTACCGCATTTACGGCAGAATTCGATCAGTGCCATTGCCAGAGCCGCGCCCTCAGCAGGATCCGTTCCCGCCCCAAGCTCATCAAAGAGCACAAGGGTTTCGTCATCACAGTCTGCAATGATCTGCACTATGTTCTTCATATGTGCTGAGAAGGTCGACAGAGACTGCTCTATGGACTGCTCGTCCCCGATATCTGCCAGAACATGACGGAAAACCGAAATGGCACTGCCATGATCCGCCGGAATGTGGAGACCGCATTCAGCCATCAAAGTCAGCAGTCCAATGGTCTTGAGCGTAACCGTCTTACCACCGGTATTGGGTCCGGTTATGATCAGGGTATCAAAATCTGTCCCCAAGCGAACCGTAATAGGTACAACCAACTTCCGATCAATCAGGGGATGTCGGGCACGGTTCAATTCAACCGTTCCATTCTCACGAATCTCCGGCTCCATACCATCCATCCGCAGAGACAGTCTTGCCTTTGCAAAGATCACATCTAAATTTACCAGCATTTCAAAGCTGGTGCAAATGGTTTCACGGAAGCCGGCCGCCTCCGCAGACAGCTCCGCAAGGATCCGTTCAATTTCCTTCTTCTCACGGATCAGAAGCTCCCGCAGAGCATTATTGGCATTAACGGCAGACATGGGCTCTATGAAGAAGGTCGATCCTGTAGAAGAAACATCATGAACCAGACCTGGGATCTCACTCTTATATTCACTCTTAACAGGGACTACATAGCGATCTCCTCGAAGGGTAATAATCGGATCCCGAAGGTACTTGGAATAACTGGGAGAGGAAATGATCTTCTGCAAGCTCTCCTTTACCTTTGCGCTCTGGACTCGCATATGGCGACGAATATCGGCAAGCTCAGAGCTGGCAGCATCAGCAATCTCCTCCTCAGAGAGAATGGAATGATTGATTTTTTCCTCTAAATAGCGATTGGGAGAAAGCTCCTGAAAATACACATCCAGAATACTCTGGGTATAATCACCGTTATAATAAGCCTTCGCACCACGAATACACTTGAGCAATTCGGCGATCCGCAGAAGTTCTCTGGTAGTCAAACAGCCGCCTCTGTCAGCACGCTCTAAACTGGGCCCCACATCCTTGAGGCCATGGAAGCTGGGAGTTCCCTTCAGGGTAATCAGCTTTACTGCTGCTGAGGTCTGCTGCATCAGCAAACGGATCTCCTCTGCATCTGCAAGAGGGGTCAAACGCATACAACGATCCTTTGCATCTTGAGAGGTTGCACACTCAGCCAGCTTCTCAAGTACAAGGTTTAATTCTAATTTATTTAACGATTTTTCATATAATTCTGTCATGATTTCACCCCATATAATAAGGTTTTATAAAAATCCAAGGTATAGAATCCCTGCCCCAATTGGGAGCACAAATAAGCCTCGGAGATGCTGCAAAGCTCCTCCAGAGCCTTGTCCGATATTTTGAAAGAAAGAAGTCGTTTCCCATCAGCGTAGCAGATATATCGCAAGGCTTCCAAGCTACCCCTACTAACAGGCATCCGTATTCCCTCATTGCATAGGTCTGCACAATGAGCGCAATACAACTCTCCATTGAGAATATGGAAATACTCCGGCTCTCCCTGATTGCATTTTCCACAGCCATCCAAGGAAGGAAGAAATCCTGCCAAACAACATAGGCGAAGCTCAAATATAGTTTTAACCAAAAGCTGTGGTTTCTTCAGTGTCCCCAATGCATAGAGCATATTCAGAAGAAGAGATAACAGTTCCGGGGCCGGATCCTGCTCCTGTGCTACCGTTTCTGTAACCTGCAAAAAATACGAGCCTAAACTCATTAGCTCCAGATCCGACTGAAGCTCCATAAATAGTTCCTTCGTGGATGCCTCTGTCAAAACATAGCGCCCCTGCTGTTCCAGAAGGGTAAGCTCTGAATATGCCATAAGCTGACAAGCAGCCTTCATAGTATTACGAGAGGATTTGACACCTCTGGCTTTCATCGTAATTTTACCCAAATCCTCAGTCAGTACGGTCAGGATCTTATCCTGATCCTGATAATCTGTTGCACGCAATACAATTCCTTTGGTCTTAACAAACATTATCGTGCCTTTCTGAGCTTCAAGATCCATGCCCACAGGCATTTAAGCTTCTTCTCCACGAATCGGAAGCTCCGTATCAATTTCCTCGTGCGGAACATAGCTTGTTCCCCCAGAAGCCCGCTGCAAAGCTTGTCATAAGTACGAAGCCACTGGGAGAGGTTCAGAGTTTCCTCCGGTCTATGCATGCGGTATACGCCAATGCTAAGATTGGCTCCACAGGCTCCTTTGCACAGGTACGAAAGGTCTGAGCCAAAATTCCGGGGCATAGGTATACAGTCAAAGTTTTCTTCAAAAAATCTACTAAATTTGCGGCAGTTCGGAACATTATGATAATGGCAATACCGTTCACCGGGCAGATCCAATGCCAAAATATATGCATGACGGTTCAGTTTCCTAAGGACGGATTTCCTCTTTTCCTGCAGATATTTTGCTGCATAATGCCCTTTCTCCTCTCCATCTAACAAGAGCAGTGAATGTCCGCTATCCTTCAGCAGCCACAGAAGGGCGCAACCCGCTCGATCATCTCCCCCGATCCCTGCAGCAGGATCATTGGATGTGATCAACTCCTCACCGTATGTAGGGGGCATTCCTTTTTGCTCCTGCTGATAGTGCTGATCCCACACTGTATCTACATGGGCTACAAGCAGAACGGGATGTTTCCGACTTCCGGGAACATATACAAACCGTTCCATGGGACCATCGCCTTCGCCCACCACTGCTCCCTCAAGTTTTGCAAAACGCTGCAGGATCTGCAGACCATCATTCAAGGGATAATGCAAAAATTCTCGTAAAACACGCTCTGCTTCAGTTGGATTCGCAGAGACAGGATCCTTCATTTAATAACTCCCCTTTCGGGTCATAATAGTTCCAGCGAATTTCTGTAGGATCTGAAACCCATCGTCTAAAGGATAGGACAGAAACTCCTCTAAAACCTCTTGCGCACTCTCTCTATCTATCGGGCTGAGTCCTTCCATAAGGAACTCACCTCCCCATGCTCATCTTTATTATTACGTTCACATCTACGGTAAAGCAGAAACATTTCCGGTGAACCGGTGTCCACGAAAAGTTCCCAAAACATACTTGCATCCATCATACATCCCTCCCACATTAGGGTGTGGCGAAGGGGGCCGATGTATTCTTGGAAAGATTTCCATCAAAGCTCAGTTGCCGTCGTAACCAAAATTCCGGATCAAGAAGTCACTGTCTCTCCAATTTTCCTTTACCTTGATCCAAGTAGTCAAGAAGACCTTTGTGCCCATAAAGCGTTCGCAATCCTTGCGAGCGTCTGTGCTGATCTTTTTCAGCATAGCTCCTTGCTTGCCAATGATGATACCCTTATGACTCTGCTTCTCGCAGTAGATGGTAGCATCCAAATCGATCACACCACTGTCTCGTTCAGAGAATCGCGTGATCTCTACAGCCGTTCCGTGAGGGATCTCCCGATCCAGATTCCACAGGAGCTTCTCTCGAATGATTTCAGCCATGACCTGCCGTTCCGGCTGATCGGAGGTCATATCCTCCGGGAAGAAAAATGGGCTTTCCTGCGCAAAATCTGCACACTCCTTTAAAAGTGCATCCACGCCATCCTTATACCGAGCAGAAATGGGCAACACTGTTTCGAAGTTAAATTTTTCAGTGTAGGCAGCAATCACAGACAGAAGCTGCTCCTTATCCTCAACTGTATCGATTTTATTGATTACCAGAATCGCAGGTGCACCCGATGCTTTGATCTGTGCAATGAGAGCTTCTTCTTGAGGGCCAACATTTGCAATTGGCTCGACGATCAGCAGAATCAGATCCACATCTGCAACGCTTTCACGAACCACATTGACCATATAGTCTCCCAGCTTGGTACGAGGCTTGTGGAAACCGGGGGTATCAATAAACACAAGCTGTGTATCCCCCTTGGTACATACGCCGCAGATGCGATTTCGAGTGGTCTGGGGCTTATTGGAAACAATCGCAACCTTCTCTCCCACCATCCGATTCAACAGTGTGGATTTCCCCACATTGGGGCGGCCGGCAATGGTGATCATGGCTGTTTTCTTACTCATATTTATTCTCCTCTGTAGTCAAGTCGTATTCAAAGTACATCTGATCCTCTGCAGGATTCTCATGTCCATCAGAGATCACATCTACGATCCCACCCATTTTACGATAGAATTCCTGAGCAGGAAGATTGTGTGTGTTGCATCCATTGAAGAATTTGGAGATCCCTCGTTCTTGGCAAAGCTGACGAATCATGCGGAACACTCGACTTCCCAATCCCTTCCCACGGTATTCCGGCAGGAAGTACAATGCATTCAGGCAGAACACATGATCCTTCAACTTCACATGGGGTGTACCGAAATAGAAGTATCCTACACAGTTCTCCCCGTCCATGACCAGATAGAACTCCTGATTCTTATCCATCATGCGGCGTCGATCCCGTGCAACATGCCAATTGATATCAAACTCATCAATGGCATGATCCGGGTAGATCCCACGGTAGGTGGTAGCCCATACCTTCTGTCTGGTTTGAGCAAGAAGAGGAAGATCCTCAAATCCGGCTTTCCGAAATTCGATCATCTTAGCAATCCCAGCTCCTCGGCAATGATCTCTTCACGGATCCGCATTTGCCGTTTCTGTTCCCCTTCATCCAGATGATCATAGCCCAGCAGATGAAGAATGGAGTGGATGGTCAGGTATCCCACCTCTCGCTTCAAGCTATTCCCGAAGCGCTTTGCCTGATCCTTTGCTCGCTCAAGGGAGATCGCCATATCGCCTAAAGGCAAGAGCCCCGTCTGAGGATCCATCAGCTCACTCACATCCTCCGGAAAATTCCCGGGCTCAAATTGGAACATAGGAAAGGACAGCACATCCGTTTCCTTATCGATTCCTCGAGTAGTCTGATTGATCACACGGATCCCCTGATCATCTGTTACGAGAATGTTGATCTCGCAGGGAACAGTAACTCCTTCTGCTGCAAGAGCAGCCTTAATACAACGGTGCAGGTGTAAGGTGATCGCAGGATTCTTATCCTTCTTATTAGAGTAGCGAATGATCAGCTTCATTTGTCACCCTTCTTTCTGTAAACGGTTCTTTGAGAAGGAAGCTTCTTCTCCCCGGACTCATAGGCTGCAATGATCTGCTGAACCAGTGCATGACGGACCACATCTGATGCCGTCAGGCGACAGATTGCAATATCCGGAATATTCTCCAGAATACGAACTGCATCCTTCAGACCACTGATCTTGTCTCCCGGAAGGTCGATCTGCGTCACATCTCCCGTAATTACGATCTTTGATCCAAAGCCTAAACGAGTCAGGAACATCTTCATCTGTTCCCGTGTGGTATTCTGGGCTTCATCTAAGATGATAAAGCTGTCGTCCAAGGTTCTGCCACGCATATAGGCTAAAGGGGCAACCTCAATATTCCCTCGTTCCAGATACTTCAGATAGGTTTCTGCTCCCAGCATATCATAGAGAGCATCATACAAGGGACGAAGGTAAGGATCCACCTTGTTCTGCAGATCTCCGGGCAGGAACCCCAGTCGCTCGCCCGCCTCTACTGCAGGTCGGGTTAGAATGATCCGATTGACCTCCTTGGCACGAAAGGCAGCCACAGCCGCCGCAACCGCAAGATAAGTCTTACCTGTACCCGCAGGGCCTACGCCGATAGTTACTGTATTCTTCTGAATGGCCTTCATGTATCGTTGCTGACCAAGAGTCTTTGCCTTAATAGGCTTGCCCTTGGCAGTAATGCAGACCACATCCTTAGCCATTTGTCCGATCTTATCATCGTTTCCGCTATTGACCAAATCGATCAAATAACGAACCTTCTGCTCATCAATGGTCTCTCCCTTTGCCGCTAAGGTCAGAAGCCCCTCCATAGCTCGGGCGCCCTTATCCGCCGCCTCTTCGTCTCCGGCAATTTTCAGCTCCGTTCCACGATTGGTGATCTTCACATGGAAGGTCTGCTCGATCCGTTTTATATTCTCATCAAAGGAACCAAACACATTGATGATCTGTTCTATTCTTTCTGCATTAATGATGCGTTCCATTCGGGCATCTCTCCTTCATAAGGAGGCTCCAAGGGCATGGTGCGAGACAGGAGCTCGTTACAAATACTCTCAGATTGCATAATATACAGGCCTCCGTTTTCAAAACACACTGAGTCCGTATGCTCAACCGTACCGGCAACCATAGCAGACATCAAGCTACGGCTCCAGCGCTGGGCAAGAAGCTCCTTCGCATCCACCGAGGATAAGGATGCAGGCTCCAGGATATATTCCCGATAGGTGATCCGTTGCAGCATGAGTGGAAATCGGAATCCGGGAAGGCTCAGTTGTTTCGTATCTATCATTTTATCACATAGTACCCCTAAAATGCTACTACTTCCTGATAAATTTATTCTTTTTCTTCCAAATAAAATGCTCTGATCCGTCCAGCTACGACCTGTGTAGCGTTTTTTATAGCATTCTTGGGGAGTTACAAGGGTTCCGGAGTACCAAGTTTGACCATAAATTTCCCCTTTTGCATCCACTGCTTTCATATATAATCCATAGTCCTCCAACCCGGAAACCAACAGCTGCCCCTGCTTTACACTCTCTCCGACCTTGCATAATGCCATTCCCTCCAGAATCTCAGACCGAGTGATCACTCCATCCCGAGCTGCGTAAAGATGTGACGCACGGAACCGGTATTCATTCTCCCTGGTCTCTCTTCCCAGCGCCATTACGCAAATCCTTCCCCCCTGTCGATTGACTGCAACCCAAGACAACCCCGGAATACGGTTCAGCAGATCATAGCGAAGCTGTTGCAGATCCATGTTTTTGCTACTCGACCACACCTGAACCCCCATTTCCTGCAGTTCATGACGGAGCTGATCTTCAGCCACACCTTCTCCTGCTTGAATGTCCACGACCCATAT
>JAGBGB010000034.1 GCA_017936205.1 Oscillospiraceae bacterium | reverse complement strand
GTTTCAGGATCTCCGGATTAAACATGATCACAAAACCATCCTCACCGCTGAAAACGATGATCCGCTTCAGCGCTCCGATCATATTTGCAGCCATACCGACACAGGTCTCCCTGTGCTCTATCAAGGTATCCAGCAGATCCCGTGCCACCTGTAGATCCTCCTGAGTGGCAGCTACAGATTTTCTTCCAAGAAACAAGGGATCATGTATCAATTCTCGTACCATCTTCTTCCTCCTTTTTTATTTTCATATCGGCACATCTTCTCAGTCAATTTCCGATTTTCCGTACCTTTCGTAGGGGCGCGCATTGCGCGTCCGCGAACCACCAAAAAATGGTGGTTCGTTAAAAATGTTCGGATTTTTATGGGAATTACATCATTATCGATGGTTTTTGTGTTCATGTCGTTCCGACATGAACCGGACGCGCAATGCGCGCCCCTACGCAGCGGTAAATCAAACTGTGCAATAAATCGGGATTTGAGAGCGAAACGAATGAAAAAATCACAAGCTCTGAGCATAGCCACTGCTTTATGCCATTTCCGGATCCCGGCTTACATGGTAGACCTCCGAATACAGCCTGTCCTTAATTGTAGAAAAGCAATCCGCAGAGATCTGCCCTCCGGTAGTCATAATTGCTAACGGAACGGGATTTCTGCCCTCAGAGATGGGTGGTTGAATATAGGGGTACGGATTGAGGCTAAAGCCGTTCCTTTCATAGAAGGCAACTCTGCGGCGACTCAGCTCATTGTTCGGCAGCTCTGCTTCCAAGCAGATCGGCTTAGAGCAATGCGCCTGTAGCTCCCGAAGCATTGCAGCTCCCATTCCCCGATTTCTGTAAGTCTCAGCCACTGCAAAGTGCTCTAAAAACAGGAACTCGGGAAATTCCCACACCGCCATAAAGCCTGCAAGCTCCCCACGCTCCCCCATTGCACCTACGATGCGGTACTGTTCTCTCTGCAGCAGGGCCTCCTGCTCCTCATAGGGTCGGTGTTCGTCTAACGGAAAGCTGTGCTCCATAATCTTAAACACAGTACCGAAGGCAGTTTTATCCAGAAGTTTCAGCATAATATCCTCCTTAGAAGTTTTTTTCAGTAACCCTTGACAAATTCCATCGTTTCTGATATGATTTGCTATCAACAAGGTTCTTGTTGATTATCATAGTATTATTTCGTCACAGAAAGGAGTCCCTCATGGAAAAGATGATCCCCTTCGAAAAGCTGTCCAAGAAGGAACAGCGTAAACGCAATGCCGCCAAGCGTGGCAGCTGGGGTGCTGTAAGCCCCGTAACTCGTAAGCCCGATAATCCCAAGGCATACAACAGAAGAAAAGCTCGGAATTGGACCCGTGAAGCTCACGATCCGATTTCGAGCTTCTGTTTTATGCTTCGGGCACTTTGTCTCCTATGAATCGGAATCGTGGTAGCTGTTTTCCGTCCTTCTCCACAAGCTCATTCCACATAGAGGCAGGACGTACCCAGATCCCAAAGTCTCCATACAGAGCCTGATAGACCACCATCCATTCCTCTGTCTCTGAATGACGAGCCATAGAAAGGACTCGATATCGCTTTCCCTTATAATGCTCATAGTAACCCGGCTTGATCTCCATGGTGTATCCCTCCTTTTCCTAAAGCATATCAAAGAAGTCTGTAAAAGGCAAGATAATTTTAAATTTTCCCTTGACAAATCGGTCTACATATTGTAGACTGTAGTTAGTCTACAATATGTAGACTAACATAAGGAGGTGTCCATATGAGTGATTATCAATTAGGAACCATTGAAGCACGCTTTGCAGATCTGATTTGGGAGAAGGAGCCCTTAACCTCTGCGGAGCTGGTCAAGAGAGCTGAGGCTCTGCTTCACTGGAAAAAGTCAACCACCTATACGGTTCTGAAGCGGCTGTGTGAAAAGGGGATCTTCCGCAACGAGAACGGTACTATCAGCTCTCTGATCTCCCGTCAGGACTTCTATGCCCTGCAGAGCGAACGCTTTGTAGAAGAGCGATTTCAGGGCTCTCTGCCTGCATTCCTGGCAGCCTTCACAAGCCGCAAGCGGCTAAGCCCCGAGGAGGTCTCCACACTGCGCCGTATGATCGAAGATTACGAGGGGGGCTGAGTATGTCTGCTGTCTTTCTGAAGCTGCTGAACATGAGCATTACCGCAAGCTATTTTGCTCTCGGCGTCATGATCCTGCGGCTGATATTAAAAAAGGCACCTAAATGGATCACCGTCCTGCTGTGGGGTCTGGTGGGCTTGCGGCTGCTAATCCCCTTCTCCATTGAGAGTAAGCAGAGTCTGATCCCCAATACGGAGCCCATTCCCTCGGAGCTTCTGACAGCTACACCAAGCTTGGAGCAGGTGCAGTCTACTATGTACGAGTCTATTACAACTTCCATTGAGGCTGAATATCCCAGTCTTCTTGATACGACTATATCGTCACCCAGCCCTCCTGTACGGGATTTTGCCACCATCGCAGCAAACATCTGGGTCCTCGGTATGCTCCTGATGCTGGGCTATTTCTGCTTCAGTTATCTTCGTTTGCACCGAAAGCTGAGAGAAGCCGTTCCTCTGGAAGGGAAGCTTTGGCTCTGCGATCACATCCCCTCTCCCTTCCTTCTGGGCGTCTTCCGTCCCAGGATCTATCTTCCCTCGGATCTGGCAGAGGAGGATCTGTCCTTCGTCATCGCCCATGAGGAAGCCCACCTGAAGCGAAAGGATCACTGGTGGAAGCCTCTCGCCTTCCTGCTCCTGACAGTTTACTGGTTCAACCCCGTTCTCTGGATCGCCTACATTCTTCTTTGCAGAGATATCGAGTTTGCCTGTGACGAGAAGGTCATGGAGATATTAGGAAATGACTCCAAGAAGCTCTACTCCCAAGCCCTCCTCCGTTGCAGCAGCACCAAGATCCCCCTTTCTGCCTGTCCCCTTGCCTTCGGTGAAGGCAGTGTAAAAAAGCGTATTTCCGCCATTCTCAGCTACAAAAAGCCCGCATTCTGGATTGTTGCTGCCTCTCTGGTCCTCAGCATCATGATCTCCCTCAGCTTTCTGACCGATCCAAGCACAAAGTCCACGGATACAACGGACTACTCCAAAGCAATTCTCTGGTTCGATGAGCTGGAATATGAAGATGACTGTGCCATTGACGCAGAACACTTCCGCCTTCCCATTTTCTCCGACATGGAATTTCGCCGTACAGGGGATGCCATTGAAGTACATAATGAGAAAGATCCGAGCAGTAGTACTTCCTTCGGCACCTGCCTGAACGCCTTTTTTACCGATCTGACCCAAGACGGTATTCCTGAACTATGTATGACTCTACAGAGAGCCTCTCATTCCAATCTTGATATAGTTGTCTATGACATTACTTCCGGTTTTATGTACTCCTCCGATCAGTGGATGCCAGGAAACTATTCTATCAAGCAGGAAGGGGATGAACTGCGGATCATCAGGTTCGATCCCGAAGGATTTCCACAATACGACCCCAATGCTCTTGTATGCTTCCCGACTATGCCGGACTTACGTGAAACAGTCGTGAAGGTCAGAGCCTATATTGCCGAGGCTGAGATCCTTCACATAGGAGAACCCCTCCTTGTTCCGAATGTCCGATCTATCCCCTATCTGTTTGGGTATTTGGCAAATTCCCTTCGTTACCCCTTCTATATGTCCACCGGCAAGCCTTTGCTGTCCTTGTTTGAGAAGGAAGATCTTTTAGACTTCCTTCGGGAGGAGATCCCCGATTGTGATCCGATCTCAGAGCCAATGTATAACACAGCAAAGGCGGCAATCAAGATCGTAGAATTAGATCCTTCATACAACGCAAATTATACAGCCATAGACAAGGAATGGTATGTAAAAGTCACCAAAGCTGCAAAGGCATACTATGTGGGCACGGAATCGGTTCAGTCCCTCATGGGTACCAAACGCCTGACCATGGATGATGTATCCGAATTATCCAAGTTAGGTCATGATCTTAGTTGGGATCATCTGCGGGACTATGAAGCAACAGATATTGGCTCCGGACTGTATGTTCTCGCATTTCCCATTGATGACACCTATGAACTGATTTGCTCCGGAGGAAGCTTATTGGGAAAGCCAGAGGGTGTAACCTTGAAGAATCGCTTATCCGAACTATCATACGACATCCGAGAGGGGCAGCTCTATCAGTTCCTGCTGACACCCTTTTTACAAAAATGGTTCGGTACAGAAGCCGATCCATCCGTTCCTGTGGAGGATCTGCAGCTACCTCAATTCCCCGACACCGTATTCAGCTATGATGTCATGGAGAAGAAACTTCTGAAAACGGTCAAAGGGCAGCATAACTTGATTTCCCATGGCGTGGATGTCATTAACGCATACTTCTATGATCTGAATAATGATCACATTCCTGAGCTATGCTTCACGTGTACCTCAGATTCATCAGAATCCGCCACTCAGGTACAAATTATTAGCATAAACGACAGCAGTACCCATACCTTTGATCCAACTCCCGGCGGTTCCTATTCCTTAAGCATCCTTGGAGGTAACTTATTCCTGACCCATACAGACAGCTCAAGTGGCAGTATGGAACATAAGAGTCTTCACATTATAATGAACCAAGTGAAGCAAAATCAAGCAAGACTTGCGGAATTATGGCTGGAAGCTCCCCAATATTTCCACTTAGATGCCTCCTTGGGATTTACAGTAGAGATTCGTCAAATCAGCGACAGCGAGATCGTATGCGAGCTGTATGAGGGAAAAGATGCCGTCGTTCCAAGCTCCGATCAAGCACCCACCCCATGTGCCATAGCGGATATGAAGCTGATCATCGACGGCTACAAGCTGGATCCATCAAATATTACCATCCACGCAACACCCACCACATACTCCCAACTCCACTACGACTCAGAAGCCGAATACCAAGAAGCAATGACCACCATATTCTTCGGCTCTATCCTTGACTCCTAATTCTGCTCCCTAACCAACGGTTAGATCACAAGCTCCATATCATATTCAATCACACACCCATATTCAAAAGATCCCACAGCCTCTCCCTTCTCGGAAGAAGCTGTGGAATCTGTTTCAATCTCCCTTAATTTCCGGTCACTTTCTCAAATGCAATCGTAGCTTCCCTTTCATCGCCAAGGTTAATTTCCAACATACATCAAAAAGGATCTTCGTATTATCCTTCAAATTTCGATTTTGCATGCCCTTCGTAGGGGCGCGCATTGCGCGTCCGACAACCAC
>JAGBGB010000333.1 GCA_017936205.1 Oscillospiraceae bacterium | reverse complement strand
TTATTGCAGGATGAATATCCTGCACCGCCTATGGCGGCAAGAACAGTATTACAGGTTATTTCTTGGCGGCTTTGCCGCCATGCCGCTTACCAGCGGCATAATAAAACGGTTAATCCGTTTTATTAGAAATAAGTATAAAAAGATCTATAGAATCCGTTTGTGTGAAAGCTTATGCTTCCGGCATTCTCCTGTAAGGAAAAATTATAGGACAATGCCCTGTTTTTTATGTAAAATCCTTGCAATTAAGCGTTACTTACAGTAAAATATAATTGCTATATATGTGAAATGAATGGAGATATATGGTAACTGCTTTTTGAGAAAGGGTGTAAGTTCATGAAGAAGAAAATGCTATCCATGCTGTTATTGACCGCACTGGTTCTGGTGCTGCTTCCTATAGTGAAGCCCCAGGGCAAGGCGGGGCCACAGGATACGACCGCTTCAGATGTTCGTATTATGAGCGCAAATATGCTGGCGGAGTTTCCTACATGGTGGGGCTCTGTGACTCCTGAGCCTACCAATGTCCGTGTTGTTCAGTTTGAGAAGCTGCTGAACGAGAATAACCCTATTGCTGTTGGTACCCAGGAAATGAGCCCCACATGGTATACGGCATTTCAGCAGCTGGACTCCACAAAATGGGGCTGGCTTACAGAATCCGATGTAGCCGGATACTCTTACTATAACTATGTGCCCAATAAAGGTCTGGCATTAAACAGCATTCTTTACCGTAAGGATCTTCTGACTCTGCAGGGTAGCGGTGTTGAGGCATATACCCAGCGGACGAACGGTCACTGCATTGTTTGGGGTGTCTTTACGGTGAATGCCACCGGAAAGCAGTTTGTCCTCATCAGTACCCACTGGACTCCTGATCGTCCCGGGGATAAGTCTGCTGAGCGTCTTGCTCAGGCAGAGCAGCTTGCCAAGAAGGTCAATGACCTGCGCCTTGTGTACGGAGACACGATCATCTGTACCGGCGACTTCAACTGCAACGATGAGAGCCAGGAGTTCCGTAGATTCTTGGCACTGTCAAACTCCGTTGACAGCCGTACAGGTGCAGCTACCAGAGGAGATTCCTACAACAAGATCGACCATGTTACAGCTACGGCTGATGGAACCTTCTCCTACCACACTGTTTGCTATGAGGCCAACGGAGCCTATAAGATTTCAGACCATCCCTTTGTGGTCGGAGATATTAAGCTGACTACCAATCTCTATTTCGATTTTACAGACACCGCATACTCTCGTCCTCACTATAAGCAGGGAGCCTACCGCTATAATGCTTATGACTACCATACAGCCTATTGGAAGCACGACAGTAATCGTGTAAGCGATCTGACCATAAACAAGACAGATGGAACCCTTTCCTTTAACATTACCGCAGACGGCAATCCCTATGTTTTTACCGACACTAAGAGTGCCACGGAGCTGAAGAACGCCTATGGCCTGAACTTCGAGACCAAGGAAGCTACTCATGGATATATCCGATTCCGTTTGTTTAACAGTGAGCTGATCGATACAAGTAAGAGTCCTTCCCTGACTCTGTCGGCAGTAAACAGAACTACCGGGAAAACGGCATCGATCAAGAAAAGCTTTACCCTGTCCCAGATCAGCTCGTCCTATCTTACCCTGTTCTTCGACTTGACACAGAGCAGCTTCCATAACCTCGGAAGGATCGATTCCTTCCAGCTTAGCTTCGATAATGTGAAGAACGGCTCCGCAAAGATCGCCTATATTTATCTTGGGGTTTATAATTACTCTCCACAGAACTATGCAATGCTTTTCGACTTCTCCAATACCGCCGAGGATCAAGCCAGATACAAGGGGGCCTTCTATGGTGGCTATCAGTTTGACAAAGCAAGTCAGGGGCACTGGGCAACCTATGAGACCTCTACTACCAGTGATACGGTCTATACGGATTTTGCAATAGATAACAGTGCAGGGACCCTTTCCGTAAAGGTAGCCCAGGGAGTAGCATATAACAGCCTCAATGGGAAGTATGGTCCATGGATCACCACAGCGAAGACCTACGGTAGCTATCCGTGGTATGATGCCGGCTCCCTGCACCCCTTGCAGTATGCGCCGAAGAACGCAGAGTGTGTGCAGATCCGTTTCAAGACCATCGACTGCGAAGTGGCGGGAGCAAGCAAGCCCCAGGTCGTAGTCGTATACGATTACGATACCGGAAGCGGGACAGCTCGTGGAGAATACACCATGACTGCAAGCTATACGCTGAAGAATGATACCTACCAGATCCTTACCATTCCGGTCTCCGAGCAGTTTAAAACTTCCAAGAAAATCACCAACTTCGGATTCCGTTTCTGGCATTTAAAGGGGACTTCAGAGAATGCCAAGGTGGTCATTGATGTGATCTATGTAGGACCGGAGGCTGCACTGCCTAACCGCCATGTCTATGATCACAAAACCGTTGCCCCCACTTGTACGGCAGGAGGCTACAGCGTTCATACCTGTCGCACCTGTGCCTACAGCTACAGAGACAGTATTACAAATGCTAAGGAACATAGCTACTACTATGATTACTCCATCATTCCCACGAACCACAATGAGGGACAGCTGATCGGAACCTGCACGGACTGTTCCGCAACCACCACTGTCACTATGCCTAAGCTGAATACAACCGACTATACCAAGACGGTTGTTGCAGCCCCTACTTGTACAGAGAATGGAACGGACAAATACACATGGAAGGTCACTACTTACGGAACCCGTAGCATAAACACCAATAGTGCCCCCTTAGGACACGATTATATCAACTATGAAGTAGCCACAACACCTACCATCTCAGCATCGGGTACTATTATAGGAACCTGCTCGCGCTGCACGGTTACGAAAACGGTAACTTTACCGAAACTGAATACCACAGACTACACTATGACCGTGACCAAGGCAGCCACCTGTACCGCAACAGGAACAGATACCTATAAGTGGAAGACCACTACCTATGGAGAGTTTACATTCCAAATCAGCCGCAATCCCATAGGACATAAATATGATAGCGGTGTTGTGACCACCAAGCCCACCTTCACCGCAAAGGGTGTCAAGACCTTTACCTGTCAGAATGATGCAAGTCATACCTATACCGAGTCAGTGGATGTTCTGCACAAGGCTCTGTTCTTTGATTTCGACAACGGTGCTGTTGCAAAGGAGCGCTACAATAACTATGTGTACAACTTTCTGAACTTTGATCAGATTGGGGCATGGCGTGGCAGGACAACAGGCTATACCGATGGATCTCAGTCCATGGATACAGCTGCAGGCACACTGACCGTTCAACCGGGTAAAACCGGGTTTACGTCCATTTATGCGGATTCTGTGAACTTTGATCTGAATTATGATCCGGACTACGCGGACTATTTCCAGATGCGTTTTAAGGCGACCGGACTTGACGGAACCGGGGGCAAGGCAAGGATCTATTTCTACTACAGCACCGACAACAGCAACAGGGCAGGTAACGCTGTAAGCTTTGATGCGGAGTTTTTGAGCTCCGGAGAGTATGTTCTCGTAACAGGAGCGTTGCAGGATGCTGTCCGTTCCCTGACCGAGGTCAATCGCGTTGCCATTCAGCTTTCTGCCTTTGCAGCTGCTACGGATCTAAATGCAACTGTGACTTTCGACTACGCGTATGTTGGACCTTATGAGACCCTTCCCAATAAGGGAGATCTGTACTTTGGCTTTGGCAATACCGCAGCTGATCAGACTCGTTATCATACCCGTGCTTATGGTTATACCCAGTTCGATCATGCTTCTGAAAAAAATTGGTTCTTTAAGACAGATCGTGTTTCCGACTTCACCATTGATAATTCGGCAGGAACTATGATCCTCAAAGCGAATCCGTCCTTGCCGGAGACTTACTGGCCTGATGTTTATGTTGATACAAATATTGGCTCTACAGGAACCAAGTATCCCTTGGAATTCCATCCCGACGAAACAGAGTACTTCCAGGTTCGTTTCAAGATGAAGAACTTTAAGGTTGGTGATCAGGTCGTTACCAACGATGACGGAACCACAAGCACAAAGACCATTGCTCCCTATGTAAGCTTGCGGTATTATGTGAATGAGACCTTTACCTCCAATTATGCAACGAACGACTATAAAGCTCATGCAGCTTATATCAATTCTGACACCTACATCGTTGTTACGATACCGGTAAGGGCGGGCTTCAAAAATGCCGGTACCATTGATAAGATTCGCATATACTTTGGCGGAATTGAGAGCATTTCTTCTACTCAGGTAGGTCAGCTTACCATTGACTATGTATATATAGGTAAACTGGAAGACCTGCCTACCCCTGCCTATACAGTCACCTTCAAGGATGCAGCAGGGAAGACCCTTGCAACTCAATTGGTCAACAAGGGGGAAGCAGCCACCTATACCGGTGCAACTCCTACGAAGGCATATGATGCAACCCTTCACTATACTTTCAAGGGCTGGGATAAGGCACTGACCAATATTACTGCAAATACCACCATCACTGCCACCTATACTGCAACAGCTCATAGTTACACTTATTCCAAGGTGGATGCAAGCAACCATAAGGCAGCCTGCACCTGCGGATACAGCAAGTCTGAGGGTCACAGCTATACTTATAAGGCAACGACCATGCCTACCACCTCTGCAGCGGGTGTCCTGACAGGAACTTGTTCTAAGTGTAGCCAAACTACTACGGTCACACTGCCCAAGCTGAATACGACTGATTACACCAGGACCACTACTACCGCAGCTACCTGTACTGCAACAGGTGTGGACAAGTATACTTGGAAGACTACCACCTACGGCAGCTTCAGTTTCAACGCAACAACCGCAGCTTTAGGACATGGCTATACTACCAAGGTCACAGCTCCCACCTGTACCGCACAGGGCTATACCACCCACACTTGCTCTCGTTGTTCCCATAGCTACAAGGATACTTATGTAGCAGCAAAGGGTCACACCGAGGTCATCGACGAGGCTGTTGCTGCCACTTGTACCACTGCAGGTAAGACAGAAGGTAAGCACTGCTCTGTCTGCAAGGCAGTTCTTGTGGCACAGCAGACTATCCCCGCAAAGGGACATACCGAAGTCATCGACAAGGCGGTAGCCGCCACTTGCACCACTGCCGGTAAGACAGAAGGTAAGCACTGCTCCGTCTGCAAGGCTGTTCTGGTTGCACAGCAGACTGTCCCTGCAAAGGGACACACTGAGGTCATCGACAAGGCTGTAGCCGCCACTTGTACCACTTCCGGTAAGACAGAAGGTAAGCACTGCTCTGTCTGTGATGCCGTCCTCGTTGCACAACAGACCACCCCTGCAAAGGGTCACACCGAGGTCATCGACAAGGCTGTAGCCGCCACTTGTACCACTTCCGGTAAGACAGAAGGTAAGCACTGCTCTGTCTGTAATGCTATTCTGGTCGCACAGCAGACCGTCCCTGCAAAGGGTCACACCGAAGTGATCGACAAGGCTGTTGCTGCCACCTGCACCACTGCTGGTAAGACCGAAGGAAAGCATTGCTCTGTCTGTAATGCCGTTCTCGTTGCACAGCAGAACATCCCTGCAAAGGGCCACACGGAAGTCATTGACAAGGCTATTGCAGCTACTTGTACTACCGCCGGTAAGACCGAGGGCAAGCACTGCTCCGTCTGTAATGCTGTCCTTGTTGCACAGCAGACCATCCCTGCAAAGGG
>JAGBGB010000332.1 GCA_017936205.1 Oscillospiraceae bacterium | reverse complement strand
TGCACAGCTGCCAGTGGGTCTGTGCATCCTTTCCATAGCTGCCGGGCTCATGACCCAGCGCAGGAATCGCAAGCTGAGCACCGGTCAGGGGCTCGGTGCAGGAGGCATCTGCAAAGGATCTTCCGCAGGCAGCACAGGTATAGTAAGCAGGATTGCCCTCTGCAGTACAGGTCGCAGCAACAGCCTCAGTATAAGAGGTGTTGCTGTGCTCGCAACGAGACAATTCTGTCGTGAAGTAAAGCACGCCGCCATCATTGATGTAGAGCTGGGGCAGCAGCATGGAGCTGCTTGCGCCGGATGTATATGTGGTAAAGCGAGGGGAACTGACATTGTACAGGAACTTACCACAGCTTCCGTCGGTGGAGGTAATGGCCGCACCTTCGACGGAGACAGTGATATTCCAAGTCTGAGTACCGCTTCCCCAGGACAGATTCTTGGCAGAAGTAGCTCCCAGAGCTTGTCCGGATTCATTACTGAGGGTCCATGCTCCCTGTTCGCCGCCCAGAACCAAGGTCAGAGCCTCCTGACTTGCGTTTTCCAGAACGGATAGGTCGGAGCCGAAGCTCTGGGTCTCAGCTGTCAGAACATGATTGGACAGGCTGCCTGCAACCTTCCCCTTGGTGTTGGCAGTCATGATCAGCTTCGCGCCGGCGTACAGGTCACTTTCCTGATCCACAAGGCTCCAGCCTGTACCCTTTCCGCCTTCTGTATAACTGTAAAGGGGATAGAGATTCACACTGCCATTCGGGATATACTCTCCACCGGCCTCATAGTAAGAGGGCTGTTCGGTGGTAGCCTGCACAGGCTGATCGACCCAGCCGATAAAGCGATAGCCATCCTCTGCCACAGCCTCAGGAAGAGTGATCGGCTCCCCTGCATAGCCGCTGATGGGGTCGACAGCTCCATTGAAGCTAACAGTTACCACTGTTTTTTTCTCAAAATTGATGCAGATCTCGCAGTCGGATTCTGCTGCAACCGTGAACACATTCCCGGATTGGGTCACAGTAGCCTTACCACTGAGGACAGTATAGCCTGCTGCATAATAGCCCTCAGCAGGAACAGCCGTGATCCGTCTGCCGGAAACACTGACAGTACCGTAGGCTGTGTTATTGCTGGTGGCAATTATGCTGTAGCTGACAGCACCCAGGTTGGGGCTGACCAGATCGGCGGGGACTTCCTCGCCCAGGATGATCCAGGCAAGCTCAGGATAATCAACGAAGGGGTTGCGATTCTTCTGAATGCTCTGTGCAGAGTCATTACGGGACATTTCGAACTGATCCACAGGATCCAGCTGGCACCACTTCAGAAGGGTCTCTCTGCTCTCAAATATGGTATCCACAACATTCACATGGGTCTGTGCAACATAATCATACAGGACCGTTCTGGCACAGTCGCCCTTTGCAATATCCAGAGGCTCAAAGGCACCGCCAAAGTAGCCGCCAAGAAGCTCTTGATTATACTCATTGGCATAAGCAGGCTTGCCCGTATGTCCCTCACCGTAGGGAAGATTGCCACGACTGCTGTTGACCTTGGGATCCGTAGGACGCATAGCATGGACATCCCCCTCCAATGCGCTTCCACCCTTGGAATCGGGCCACATATGCTCACGGTTCCAGTACTTAGCAGGTGCCCACTGTGCAGTCTGAGACAAATTGCAGTAGAACAAGATGATGTTCCCTTCATTTTCGCAGTCCGCATCGGTGTATGGGAAATATTCTACCAAGGATGCATAGGATGCATCCACCTTATCCCGTTCGATCAGATTGTTCAAAGCCGTTCGAAGATCGGAGGGAGAAAGCTCAGAGAGGTTCTCGTAGCTATAGCTGTCGGTGTAGTAGTCTATGGCGTACTGAGACGGTGTGGTCTGTACTACGCCACGCTTGCCCGTATTATACAGGTATCCATTCTCAGCAGATACACGAATCCCACTGAAAATGCTGAGGACCATGATCAGGGCAAGGACTATGGAAATGCTTCGTTTCATATAATATCTCCTATTCATATCTTTCCGTGAAAGCACCTCTCGCAGAAGGGTCTGCGAGAGGTACGATCTATAACTTTATTCTTCCGTTGCAATGCTCTGGACAAAGCGCATGAGAATGGTTGCGACCTGTGCGCGAGTTGCATCTCCTGTGGGGCGGAGGTACGCAGTCCCCTCTACAGACACGCCGTTGATGAGTCCAACTGCAGTTGCCCACTGCAGAGGCTCTACTGCATAGGACTGGATCTCCTCAACATCGGGGAAGCTGTCCAGCTCTGCTCGTTCCTCTACCTTATATCCCCACTTTTCAGCGAAGCGGTAGAGAATGGTGGCAAGCTGTTCTCTGGTGATCTTGTTATCGGGGCGGAAGGTTCCGTCACCCATTCCGTTGACGATCTCGTTATGAGAAGCCCAAGCAACTGCCTTGGCATACCATGCTTCTTCTGCCACATCGGTAAAGAGGATCTCCCCCTCTTCCGGCTCCCCGACATAACGCCAGAGGACGGTAACAAGCATAGAACGGGTCATAGACTTTTCAGGTGCAAAGGTGGTTTCGTTCATACCATTGAACAAGCTCTGTGCAAGAGCAAAGTCAATGCCTGCATGAGCCCAATCGGAAACACCTGGCATATCCGTAAAGGTATTTGCACCGCAATCCTCGCCGTTTTCGCAAACAGGGGGCTCCTGACCGGAAGCATAAATCACGTCTTCCTTGGTCTCGCCACATTCGGTACAGGTATAGGTCTTCAGACCATTCTCCGTTTCGGTGGGCTCAAGGCTGATCACACCCTCGTCCCAATGGTGACCGATTGCATCGACAAAGTCATCCTCATAGCTATAGTCGCAAGCCTTACAGGTGTAAGTGGTGAAGCCCTGCTCTGTACAAGTAGGAGCCGTCACAACAGACTCGCAATCATGTCCAAGGGCTGCTACCTCGTCACCCTCATAGCTGTCATTGCAAACCTTACAGGTAAAAGTGGTAAAGCCCTGCTCCGTACAGGTAGGCGCCGTTACAGAAGATTCATAGTCATGGCCTGTAGCCTCAACTACAAGCTGGGATGCACTGAGGGTCTTGTTGCAGCCCTCATCTGCAAAGTACAGACCGCAGGTATCGCAGCTATAGTAGGCAATGCTGCCGTCTTCTGTGCAGCTTGCTTCTACTGCCTGGTGGAAGGTCACGGTCTCATGCTTGCAGCTGCCGATCTCAGTGGTATAATAAGTGGTCCCTGCGGTGCCATCCAGCATATAAAGCTGAGGCAGCAGCATACTGGTGGAGGTAGAGCCCGTATAAGTGGTAAAGCGAGGAGACTGCGCATTATACAGGATCTGGCCGTAGGTGCTGATAGTGTTGGCAATGGAGGCTCCCTCTGTCTTGATCTGAATATCCCAAGTCAAGGTGCCAGCGCCCCATCCAAGGACCTTCTTGTTGGAGGAGCCAAGCTGTCTGCCCTGCTGATCTGTGAGAGTCCACTGTCCCTCACTGCCCCCAAGGGTCAGGATCACAGCCTTCTCAGGCAGATCCTCAATGGTACGAAGATCAGAAGAGAAGCTTCCGTCCACGGGGGACATATAGGTAGCAGGAATGTCACCTGCCAGCTTTCCCTTCTGATTAGAAGCGATCACAAGCTGCACACCATTGGTCAGGCTCTTACTGTCCTCTACAAGGCTCCACTTTCCGCTGCCACCGGTGCCGCCCTCGGTAATACGGTAAAGGGCATAGAAATCAATATTGGACGAGGGAACATAGCTGCTGCCTGCACTGCGATAGGCAGGTCTGACAGTGGTCTTTGCCACAGGGTTCTCCACCCAGCCTACGAATTCATAGGGCTTTACATCCTGAGAGGAGGGCAGGGTAATGACTTCCCCTGCATAAGCGGTCATAGGTTCAGCAGCACCGCGGAAGCCAACAGTCACGGTAGACTTCTTGGCGAAGTTAATGCGAATGCTGCAATCAGACTTGGGGTTCACAATGAACAGATCCCCATCTCTGCTTACAGTGGCAGTACCGCTGAGAACGGTATAGCTCTCGGCATAGTAGCCTGCAGCAGGTTTTGCGGTAATGGTCTTACCCTGAAGGCTGACCGTTCCGTAAGCGTTGTTATTGCTGGAAACCGTAATGTTATACTCAGGATCAATGTCCTTGCCCATGATCAGCCAAGCCAGCTCAGGATAATCAACAAAAGGATTGCGGCAGCCCTGGATTTCCTGCGCCACATCGTTACGAGACATTTCGTAGGTGTCAACGGGATCCAGCTTGCACCAATTCAGCAGGGTATCCACATCCGTAAACACGATACCTACAGAGGACATCTTATTGGACACCACATAGTCATAGAGCACCGTACGGGCACAGTCACCCTTCGCAAAATCAAGAGGCTCGAACACACTGCCGGCATAATGTCCGCCAATGAGTCTGCCGTTCTTCTCATTGGAAAGTGCCTCCTTGCCTCCGTTGACCTCACCGTAGGGATTGTTCCCGCGGGTGGAATTGATGTTCGGATCCGTAGGACGCATGGAATGGAGGTCGCCCTCGACTGCATTACCACCCTTAGAATCGGGCCACATATGCTCGCGGTTCCAGGTTGCTGCCCTATCCCATTCACTGGTGGTCGTACCGTTGCAGTAGAACAGTGTCAGCTTGGAGCTGCTTCCCTGATAGGCATCGGTATAAGCCATATACTCCTTTAAGCCGTCATAGCCAACGGTCTTTCTGTTGGATGTGATCAGAGCACGAAGTCTGGTTCTCAGACTCTCGCCCTGCAGTGCAGAGAGCTGATCATAGGTATAGCTTCCGGTATAATACTTCTGTGCGGCAGCAGACAGAGAGGTGCAGGGCTCTCCGCGTTTGCCGCTGTTGTAGGAGGCCTGGGCAGCCTTGGCAGGCAGCTTCAAACCGCTGAACAGACCAAGGAGCAGAACCAGCACCAAGCTTAGGGATAGGATGCGTTTCATAAAAATCATCTCCATTATAGACTCGGGAAATCCCCTATTATACATAAATTATATCATTTCACTTAAAAAAACACAAGCATGAAAGCCCTTTCAACAGCATTTTCGCCACAATGCCCAAAAAGGGCTCTTTTCCATTATGAGAAGAGCCCTTTTTTTGGTCAGTATTCCGTTTAATATTTATAACGCTTCCGCAGGGCAAGCATAAACACAAGGCAGGCAAGGGCTGCCATTGCTTCTGCCACAATGATGGAGATCCAAATTCCGTCCACTCCCCAGATCAGGGGAAGCAACAGAATTGCTGCGATCTGAAACACCAATGTCCGCAGAAAGGAGATCACTGCAGAAACCAAGCCGTTATTCAGTGCCGTGAAGAAGCCGGAACCAAAAATCGCTAAGCCTGCAAACAGGAAGGAAAAGGAGAAGATCCGGAAACCCTCCAAGGTCAGCTCCATAAGCTGTGCATCATACCCTACAAAAAGCCGAGACAAGGGGCGTGCCAAAAGCTGTCCCAGAGCTAACATCACAAGAGAGAATCCACTGATGATCACGAGACTCCGTTTCCGCAAGCTTTTTAATTCCCCATGGTTCCCGGCACCATAGTGAAAGCCGATCACAGGAGCTGTTCCCACAGAATAGCCGATAAAGGTACCGATGAAGATCATATTCACATACATGAGCACACCGTAGGCTGCAACGCCGTTCTCCCCTGCATATTTCATCAACTGAACATTATAGAGCATTCCCACCAGGGACATGGAAATATTGCTCATCAGTTCAGAGGAACCGTTCGTGCAGGTCTTCACCAATGCCCTGCCGTCATAGCTCCATCGGGTCAGGCGGAGCAGACTGGGATTGCTCCGTGCAAAATAGACCAAGGGGTACAAGCCTCCCACAACCTGACTGAGCACGGTTGCCGCCGCTGCTCCAACGATCCCCCAATCAAAAGCTGCTACAAACAGGGCATCTAAAACCATGTTCGTGATGCCAGCAGCCAAGGAGTCCACAAGTCCAAGCTGAGGCTTCTCCGCTGTAACAAAGAAGCTCTGGAACTGCATCTGCAGCATAAAGAAGGGATTGCCGATCAGCAGGATCCGTCCATAAAGCACGCAAAGCTCCAGCAGCTCCCCTTCCGCCCCCAGCCACTCAGCGATGGGGCGAATAAACAGGATCCCCAGAACAGAGATCACAACGCCAACCCCTATAGATACATAAGTCAGCATGGAAAACAGCCGATTTGCCTTAGGCAGGTCCCCCGTTCCCATAGTCATAGAAACCAGAGCACTGCCACCTGTGCCAAACATAAAGCCGAAGGCTCCAAGAACCATAATAAATGGGAAAATGAAATTCACCGCCGCAAAGGGCGTCTTCCCCACATAATTGGACACAAACAGCCCATCCACCACACCATAGATAGAGGTGAAGATCATCATTGCGATAGATGGAAGTGTAAAGCGAAACAGTTTCCCGTATGTAAAGTGATCTGATAGCTGGATTTTCATAGAATCCCCTCCTACAAAAAGAAACACCGGACAAGGAAACGGACATTTCAGTCCGAGCCTTATCCGGCAAATGCATTTCCAACGAATGCTTGCCCTCCGAGCCAGCAGCTGTATTATAGCAAAAAACCTATCTCTTTGCAAGTCCTTAAAATCAATTAGAAAAAGATCTCATTGCTTGTGTTGCTGCAAGGGCTGTCTCACCTCATTTGTGAGACAGCCCTATGATCATATCACAGACTTAATCCACATCCCGAATGACCTCTTCGGGGGGAAGATCCAGTTGGGAAGGATTGCGACAGATCTTATGGAAGTACTTCAGCACAGTGGCATAGTAGAAGCCATCTACGGTACGCTCGTCTGTATTGAGAGAAATATCCACATAGCGGCGAGTCACAGGCTCCCCTTCATCATTCAGCTCAACCTTACGGTACTTCCGACCAAAGGCAAGGAATACAGGCAGATTGCCGAAGTTGTACAGGTGATGCACTACGGGAGGAATGCCCAGAGAACCCATGGAGGTGAAGATCACGCTACCGTGGAAGGGGCTGACCTCCAGCAGGAATTTGGGCAGCTTTCCGAAATAGTCCATGACCTTCAGAACCCAAACCACGAACTTCAGCAACAGACCGGGGATACAGGACAGCAGACCGATCACACCGTCCAGACCACTTTCTTCTTCTCCCCTGGCTTCTTCGATCATGGCATTGAGCTTATGGTACACATCCTCAGCCGTATCATGAGCATTCAGGTGGAGCTTAATAGAGGTGTCCGGTGCCTCTGTGCTCATGCTCTTCTTCACCACCATGATGAAGGAAATATCCTCACCATGCTGATGGACCCGTTGACCGGAGAAGAAGCGATTCAGACCGGGATACTTGGCAACCGCCCGAACATAGGCAGCAAGGAACACGTGCATAATGCCAAAGCCCTTCAGTCCCTCTGCCCGCTTCTTGTGGATGTACCGCTCCACATGGCTGATCTCCACGGTATCCCGAATGCTATTGCAGGCATCGTTACGATCCGGCATAAAATAGCCTGCCAACAGAGACATTCCCTCAATAGAACGAACACGGCGACCATCGGGACGGTCGCCCCATGTGTTGTGGTACTTACCATCGGTGAAGACCCGCATGGCAAGAGTCACAACAAGCAGTGCCCCAACCAAGAGGAGGTTTGACAGCTTATCGATCATGTCCACTCCATTAGCAGCTATCAGGTCGTAGGCAAGAACGGCAACGGGCACAGCCGAAAAGAGGGGGAAGAATAGGCTGCGCTTCATTCTTCCCGTCAGGATCATGCGCACTACAATATACAATACCAGATACAGGAACCAACACAGCAGTACATAGCGCAGGTAGGCAAACAAATAATAGCCTCCCGAAAGAGAATCCATCAAAGAGGGGTCTGCCTGCAGGCGAAGATACCAATCCATAGCAATGGCACCAAAATATACGCAGCCCCAGAACACCGGTTTAGTAATGCGATAGAATTCCTTCGGTCCTCTGACCAGAACAATAAATGCAAAGCCAACACCGATCCAAATGGGCAGGATCCGCAGAAGGATCACATTCCATGTACTCATGCCCTCTGTTCCCTGACACAAGCCGTAGACCATAAGTCCCGCTGCCGCCAGAGCCATAAGGGCAGACAACCAGGTCAAAGGGTTCTTTCTGCTAACATAGTATCTTGTTGCATTCATCTCTCTTTCCTCCTATTCACGGTATACGATCACAGGTGAAGCTCCTCCATCATCTCACTAACATGAGAAACAAATCGCTCACCCACATCTGCATGCATTCTTAGGTTGCTTGTAGCCTTCTCACGACTATCGGTAAAGGCGCCTTTACACCATCTGCAACCCCATGCCACAGGCAGTAGTGCAGGGCATTTCAGCATTTTGGGATACAGCCTGCGCATAACGGTTAAGGATGGGAACACATAGGAAATAATGTTCTTTCTTCTGATCTCATTTGCCTTCTCAGGGTCCTTGACCGTATTGGCGCTCATAATACGGCTGTCACCGTAGATGCCGGCTTCCATAATATAATCTGTAAGCTTTTCATCCATTTCTGTAAGCTTGCCGGTTTCGAACCATGCTCGGGTCAGAGCTTTTAGGCGCTGCTCGAAGCCAAGGAGTCCAATATTCTTTAACATCTGCTCTGCCTTTTTCCGATCAAAATTCTCCGGAGGGCAATGATTATACAGATAAAGATCGATCACGGGACGGACACCGCTGCCATAGCGGGTAAAGTGCTTCGCCATATGGGCGATCATATATACATAGAAAAACTCCTCTGTTAGGAACCGCTCACAGCTTCCCTCTCTTGCAGGTACGGAATAATCCCAGACTTTATCGAAGAATCCGTGATAATCCAGTCTGTCATCGAAGAGATAGCGGTGCATTTCGAATTCCACAGGCTTACAAAGATAATTAATGGTAGTTCCTGCATCCACTACAAACTCATAGCCGAGGGATAACATCCGCTCATGGAGCACCTTCTCATCTCCCTGGAACAGGATATCAATATCACAGCTTGTACGAGTCATAGGGTCAGGATAATACTGCCGCATCCTACTTCCCTTCAGTAGGATATATGGCATTTTCTCCTGCTCCAGCATTTCCAGAACCCGAGCCTTTTCACGCTGCTGGTGGCCATACTGGTAGCGTTCCTGTGTATCCTTCTTATGGAAATGTTCAATAAACCGAGACTCCGGCAGCTTCTGACACTTCTGTAGGCCTGACCAGAACAGGCTGGAAATGGATTGGAACTTGCACATGCGGCACACGAAAACCCAGTCCACATCTTCCTCCGGCAGCACAGCACGGTCAAAAAGCGCACGGTTCACATTGTTCAAAATAAGATAAGGAATGCTTAACTGCATTACTTTTAGCTCCTTACTGTTTTCTCCATACCATACGGTTAATCACACCGGTATAGGACTGGATCATTTTTACAACCTTTGTGGAAACGTTCAGATCCGTATAATCCGGTACAGGAATACCGTAATCCCCTGCATCATTCATAGCCACTGCGGTTTCTACCGCCTGCAGTACCTGCTCCGTAGTAATGCCTGCCAGGAAGAAGTTCCCCTTGTCCATAGCTTCCGGGCGCTCTGTACTGGTGCGAACACACACCGCAGGGAAGGGCTTCCCAATACTGAGGAAGAAGCTAGACTCTTCAGGCAGGGTTCCGCTATCGGAAACCACAGCATAGGCATTCATCTGCAGATTATTGTAGTCATGGAAACCCAAAGGCTTGTTCTGCCGTACACGAGGGTCGAAGACGAAGCCACGCTTTTCAATATACTTTGCACTGCGTGGGTGGCAGGAATAGAGAATAGGCATATTGTACTTCTCTGCTAAGGCGTTAACCGCATTCATCAGTGAGAAGAAATTCGCTTCCGTATCAATGTTTTCCTCTCTGTGAGCAGAAAGGAGAATATACTTCCCCGCCTCCAAGCCCAGTCGTTGCAATACATCAGAAGCCTGAATTTGAGGAAGGTTATCCGTCAGTACCTCTGCCATAGGGGAGCCTGTCACATAGGTACGTTCCTTGGCAGTACCCTCCCAGTTCAGATAGCGACGGGCATGCTCGGAGTAGCAAAGATTCACATCAGAAATGTGATCCACGATCCTGCGGTTGGTCTCCTCCGGCAGACACTCATCGAAGCAGCGGTTCCCTGCTTCCATGTGGAAAATAGGAATATGCAACCGCTTTGCAGCAATGGCAGACAGACAGGAATTGGTATCTCCGAGGATCAACAATGCATCAGGCTGCCTCTCCACCATAAGGCTATAGGATTTTGCAATAATATTGCCGATGGTCTCACCCAGATCCTTGCCCACAGCATCCAGGTAGGCATCGGGAGCCCGAAGACCAAGATCCTCAAAGAACACCTGATTGAGCTCGTAGTCATAATTCTGCCCTGTATGGACCAGGATCTGGTCAAAATACTTGTCACACTTCTTGATCACCGCAGATAGGCGGATGATCTCAGGGCGAGTGCCCACAATGGTCATAAGCTTCAGCTTGCTCATGGTCATACCTCCAAGAAATAGGTGTCGGGCTTATGCGGATCAAAGCACTCGCTTGCCCACATAAAGGTCACCATATCCGTATCCCCTAAGTTCTCGATGTTATGGGTGTAGCCTGTGGGGATATCTACCACTTCCAGCTTCTCTCCGCTGACGAAGTATTCTATGACCTCGCCACCCAAAGCATGGCGGAAACGGATCACACCCTTGCCACTGACCACCAAGAACTTCTCATTCTTGCTATGATGCCAGTGGTTCCCCTTGGTGATCCCGGGTTTAGAGATGTTCACGCTAAACTGTCCCCGTTCCGGAGTACGAATGATCTCTGTAAAGCTACCTCTTTCATCCACATTCATTTTCAGCGGATAAGAAAAAGCATCCTTAGGTAGATAGGACAAATAGGTGGCATAGAGCTTCGCCTCAAAAGGATCCCCTACCTTAGGTGTTCCTCGTTCCTCCCGAGATGCTCGGAAGCCTTGGATCAACTCTGCCAGTCTGCCTAAGCTCACCTCATGCTCCACAGGGACATAGCAGAACTGCCCATCCATATGCTCCCTTCCCATAAGGGCAGCTAAGAGCTCCTCTACCAGATCATCCACATAGACCAAGCGAAGCTTCACCATAGGGTCATTGACCTGAATAGGAAGTCCATTTGCAATATTGTGGCAGAAGGTAGCGGTCACAGAGTTATAATTGGGTCTGCACCACTTGCCGAAGAGGTTAGGAAGGCGGTAGATCAGAACCTTTGCTCCGGTTTCCTCTCCGTATTTACGCAGGAGCTCCTCCCCTGCCAGTTTGCTCTTACCATAGGGATTATCCAATGCAGCCTGAATGGAAGAGCTGATCAAAATAGGACAGGTATTTCTTGCCTGCCGCAAACAGCCAAGAAGGGTATCTGTAAAGCCAAAGTTCCCTTCCATGAACTCCTTCTGCTCCTTGGGGCGATTGACCCCTGCCAGATGGAATACAAACTCACATTCCTCACACCACCGGGGAAGAAGGGCAGGGTCTGTGTCAATATCATATTCAAAAATTTCAAGATCTGGGGCAATATCCCGACTTTTGTCCTTGCCCGCTACAATATTATAAAGAGTGCTTGTAAGGTTCTTTCCCACAAATCCCTTTGCACCGGTCACTAAAATCTTCATACGTCCTTCTCCCATGCAGCAAGCTCATTGCGAATGTACTCCAGGCTCAGGAGCTTCTCCTTCACCTCTTCTACAGTCAGGAGCTGGGTATTATCGGAATTAAACTCCGTCAGGGGGTTGCGAGTCACATCCCCTACACGGAAATACTTATCATAGTTAAGACCTCTCTTATCGCTGGGTACTCTGTAGAAGTCTCCAAGATCCTCTGCATTGGCGCACTCTTCGTTGGTCAGCAGCGTCTCGTACATTTTCTCTCCGTGGCGGATCCCAATAACACGAACCTCTGTTTCCGGACGGAAGAGCTCAGTAACAGCCTTTGCCAGTACCTCGATGGTGCAAGCAGGAGCCTTCTGAACAAGAATGTCGCCGGAGATCCCGTTCTCGAAGGCAAAAAGCACCAGATCCACAGCCTCATCCAGGCTCATGATAAAACGGGTCATCCTGGGCTCTGTAATGGTAATGGCCTTACCGTCCTTCATCTGCTCGATCCAGAGAGGGATCACAGACCCACGAGAGCACATAACATTGCCGTAGCGAGTGCAGCAGATTTTCGTTTTTTCAGGAGAAACTGTGCGAGACTTGGCAACTACCACTTTCTCCATCATGGCCTTACTGGTACCCATGGCATTCACAGGGTAAGCAGCCTTATCCGTGGACAGGCAGATAACAGACTTGACACCTGCATCAATGGCAGCAGTAAGCACATTGTCCGTTCCGATCACATTGGTCCGCACAGCCTCCATAGGGAAGAACTCGCAGGAGGGAACCTGCTTCAAAGCCGCCGCATGAAAAATGTAATCCACTCCATGCATAGCATTACGCACAGAGGACAGATCTCTCACATCCCCAATGAAGAACTTGATCTTCTCACTGACCTCAGGCATATTGGCCTGAAACTCATGGCGCATATCGTCCTGCTTCTTCTCATCTCTGGAGAAAATGCGGATCTCACCAATATCCGTCTGTAAAAAACGATGCAAAACCGCATTGCCAAAGGAACCTGTGCCACCGGTGATCAAGAGCGTTTTTCCTGTAAATAATGACATAACGACTCCTCCTTAAATTCTGTATGTATCCATTCCCTTGAGGGCACGGCGAGTATCGAAAATGATTTTGTCTTTCATGGCTTCCGAAACAGAACGCAGATGGCTATGGGCAACCATAACTACCACCAAATGTGTATCCTGCAGGAAGTTCGTAAAGTCTGTGTACTGGTTATCCGCAATTGTCTCTGTCAGCATAGGGTCGTACACCGCAAAGGGCATAGGATGCCTCTGCAGAAGCTGCAGGGTAGGAGATTCTCTTACATCATCCACGTCTTCCTTATAGGTCAGTCCATAAAGTCCCACCTTAGAAAAATCACTGATGCCGTGTTCCTCCATAATGCTGCAGATACGGCTGTAAATAAAGTCGGGCATTTCCTCGTTAATGGTCATAGCCTTAGCAATCAGAGGCGTATGCTCCGGGTAATCTCCCACCAAGAACCAAGGGTCAACAGGAATGCAGTGACCTCCCACCCCGGGTCCGGGAGAGAGAATATTGACTCTGGGATGCATATTGCAGATGCGAATGATCTCATCCACATTCATCCCCTCGTAATGGCACAGTTTGGCAAGCTCATTGGCAAAAGCAATGTTCACTGCACGGTAGGTGTTCTCAATGACCTTGGTCATCTCTGCGGTTTTAATATCTGTCACCACAATCTCGCCCTTGCAGAAGGAGCTGTAGAGCTCCTTGACCTGCTGTCCAACCTGAGGGTCATCGGCACCGATGGTACGGGAATTATGCTCTAATTCGTAGAGCATATTGCCGGGAATGATCCGCTCCGGAGCATGGACCAAATGCACCTTTTTCCCTTGACACAGAGGACGAACGAAGCGATCCATGGTCCCGGGAGAAACGGTGGATTCGATGACGATCACCGCATCCTCTGCACAGACGCTGAGGATCTGCTTCACTGCAGCGATTACATAACAGGGGTCGATCTTCTTACTATCCCTGTCATAGGGAGTGGGAACTGAAACAATATAAACATCCGTACTCTGATACTCACCGGAGAAGCGGATCCCTGCCTCCAATGCAGAGGCAAAGAGAGCTTCCAGCCCTGCCTCGCTGAAGGTAGTCTGTCCTGCCTGCAGGGTCTGTACCAGCTTTGTATTATAATCCGTACCAACCACCTGTACCCCATGACTTGCAAGCATCAGGGCAGTAGGCAGGCCGATATATCCCAATCCAATGACATTTACCAAGGTATTTCTCTCCTATCTGTTCAGGCAGCTCTCCAGAGCCGCTCTAAAATTCTCATACGATCGTGCTTCTCTCTCTACCTTCTGTGCAATAGCAGGAACCTGACCCTCCAGCACAGTCTCAATTTCTCGGCAGATGCTCTCCCACATAGCTCGGTCTACGGAAAAGCCCAGTTTGCTCCACACTCGTTGCAGAAAGCTACGTCTGCATCCCAAGCTCAGGGACCTATACTGCAGCAGATCCAGGCGACCCAAAACATCTGCGATCTTTGTGGTATATTCCAAGGCAAAGGTACTTGCCGTTTCCGCTGCAAACACAGGTGTCCCATTCACCAAAGAAAGAAGTGTGCCATGGAAAAAATGGGTCACAGTGGCAGAGAAGAGAGAGAACACCCTTGCCCACTCAAAGGGATTCAGATCATGAAGATACACATCCGCCCAACTGTTTTCCCAGTAGAGGGCGACAAATTGCACCCGATTTCCAAAATGCTGCTTTAGCTCCCGTCCAATGTTCTTTGAGGAGCCCATAATCCCGATCAGCGGCTTGCTGAAATCCACACCCCGCCGGGAGAGCTTCTGTTTAAGTTCCTCCATATCACAGGGCAGAGCTTCCGGATCAAGGAACATTGTGGGGTCACAGTTGTGCTGTGGCCTCAGTTCGGGATCTACATAGCTCAATAACTGCTCTGTAGTAACGTCTCTGACACCTAAATAGGCAAAATCCCGAAACGCCTCCTGCAAATACAGCTTCTGCTGCGGAGTCATGGTACGGAACCGCTGTCCGTGAGCAGAGGCAGCATAGCTGAGCTTGATCCCATGGTAATCCTTGAGAAAATAAGGATTAGGAAAGCCTCGAAGGATCCAATTCCACACTGCATCACTGCCTACGATCACAGCATCATAGCGGGAATTCATCCAGTCGCTCAACTCTTGCCCGCCCTCCCCTATCAGGCATTGGGGAGACAGGGGAAGGTGGGAATAAACACTGCGGAAGGCCTCTGCCCTTTGGCTCAGAAGCTTCTGTGTCAAGGGATCAGCTTCTCGGATCTCCCGATCATACATCTCTTGAATTCTATCCGAGGTATAATCGATAACCTCAATGCTGTGCTGAGGAAAGTCTCTCTGCAGCCGTTGGCAGAGGCTGTAGCACTGCATAAAGGCACCATAGTTGATACTGCGGTGAAAGGTTAAAATACCGATTCTCATAAACTTCGTCCTTTCAGAAAGGGGATCGCCTTCCGCTCTGTGCGGCTCAAGCCGAAGCAAAGGAGAGTTCCCCCATAAACCAGCAGGAATAACGCCACCTTCAGAAGGAAGGATAGCCAGCTTCCCCACAGGAAGCAATTCAGGATCAAGCAGGGTACCATCCCCATAAGGATACAGGGGGTGATTCTCCGTAGAATGCTTCCATAGATCCGAAGCATATGCAGCTCCAATTCTTTATGATAATAAATATTCATAGCAATCACACTGCCGAGGAAGGTGCTGGCAGCCGTCCCTGCGGCAGCAGCCCAGTATCCCCACAGCTTGGTTCCAAAATAAGTTAGGATAATATTCACTACAACGGAGCAACCCATGGTGATGGTACGAACTCCTAACTTGTTCTTCGCCTTCAGAATGGTCAGGCAGGTATTGGTGATCAGAGGTAAGGTCACAGGAATGACCAGAATCAGACACAGCTTCCAGCAGTCCACTGCATCAGGCCCCAGCTTCTTCCCAAGCCACAGCAGGAAGAATTCCTTCCCACAGCACAGGATCCCCCCAAGTGCTCCTCCAAGGAACATCCATTGTGCTCTGCCGTATTTTATGACCAGCGACTCCAGATCCTTAGGTCTCGCCCCTTCTACCAACTTCTTGGTGACAGTAGGCAGCAGCACTCCGGATATGGAGGTTGCACACTGCTCATACATATTAAACATTTGCAGTGCAAAGGAATAGAGCGTTACCGCAACCGTACCCATCACAGAGCCGATCACAATGGAGTCCACATGACCGTTAAACTGGATGATCAAGGACTGTACAAATAGCAGGATGGTGTACACAAAGGAGTCCTTAAACAAAACAGGATCCCATTTTTTCAGACGAACCCTGTGCTTCAGTCCCAGACGCAGATACAGGATCTCCACTGCGATCACAATAATCTCCAAGAACAGAGAAATACATACAATGGTTACAGAATCAGGAAAAACAGGAAGAAATACATAATACAGCAGCACGCGCAGCACCAGAAGTATGAGCTTCAGGGTATTGCTGAAAATGAAGCGGTTGTAGCCTGCGATCACGCCGAAGTAGAAGTTCTCAAACATATGCAGAGCGACCTGTAGGATCATTAGTCCAAAGATCTGCTTCGCCTTGTTCATTTCCTCCGTTGTGAAGACACTGAAGGTCTCCTCCAAACCGGGATACAGTACTGCCCCCAAGATAAGCATGGCAACAGCCAGGAGCAGGGCTTGGATCAGCCCCATTGCCGAGAAATTCTCTGCCTGTTCCCGTTTGTTGTCAGCGTTGAATCGGGCTATGTATCGCTGCATGGTAGCCCCGATTCCCATTTCCAGTACAGAAACCACAGCAACCATACCGCCTATGGTCTTATACACGCCGTATTCACTGGTCCCAAGCTGCCCCAGCATAAAGGGAGTTACGATCAGACCGTAGAAGGTATTGGCGAAAATCAGGACATAGGATAGAAGGGCACCGTATTTAACTTCACTTTTTTTCATAGACCAGTTCTCTTTCCTTCCGGACCAAAGGAGCAAACTCCGCTTCCCAGTTTACCTGACGGGCAAGCTCAGCTGCATTGGCAGCCAGTCTGTCATAGAGTGCCCGATCCTCCCGAAGCTTTCTCACGGCTTTGGCAAAAGCCTCCGGGCTGTTCTTCTCTAAGATCAGACCGAAATCATACTTCTCGTTTAGGTATCGATGCTCCGGAATGTCTGACATGATCACAGGCAGACCAGCAGCAGCGTACTCAAAAAGCTTGTTAGATACAGACAGCTTGAAATTCAAACAAATAGGCTCTGTAATGGCAACACCCACATGGGATTTAGATGCCTCCGGGATCAGCTCCTGAACCAGAACCTTGGGATAGAAGATCACATTCTCCGCTCCCAGCTCACGTACTCGATCGTGGAGCTGCTGCTCAATGCGCCCAAAGCCTCGCAGAGCAAGGCGAAGATCCGTGATATCCTTCAACAAAGGTGCAGCTTCAACCATAAGGTCATAGCCTCGGCCCTCATAGAACTGTCCGTGGTTCAGGATCTCAAAGTGCTCGTGCTTCTCCTTCCCAACCACAGCCTCTCTGGCAAGAGCACAGTTGGTCACCACCATAGGCTTGGAGATACCATAAGCCTCCACAAAATAGTCTGCTGCTGCATGGCTGACACAGACCATTACATCCAGCTTCTTGCACATCCGCTTCTCGTTCCATCTCATGTACTTGGTGAAGACAGAGGGAAGGCGCTTTGCAAAATCGTTCTCTACACAGATCTCATGGGAGTCATAAACCAGTCGACACCCCAGCTTCTTAGCTGCAGCATAAGCAGGAACCAACGCATCATAATCATTGGCATGGATCACCTGAGGCTTCGTTTCAATAATTGCCTTGGTCAAGGCACGGTTCCGCAGCTGCTCCCGACGGAGCTTCTTAATAGGAGACCTCTGCTTGCCTGCATATTTCTCAACATGAACGATATGCGTTGGTGCAGGGATCTTTTCTACTTTTTCCTTGTCATAGCGGGCACACTTGTGTCCCACAACACTTACCTCATAACCAACTCTGAGATACTCCTCGATCTGCTTCCGCACACGGGGATCATACCATACAGAATTGATCACAACCACACATATCCTCATGACCGTACCCTCCTGAGACGAACAAATCCCGTCCGTTCTTTTTCGATCCTCTCCTGCTTTTTTGTTTTTCTATACTCATTCATAATAGCACAAGCAAGGCCAAGAGCAAAGAAAAAGTAGGGCTCCATAAGATAGGAGTTAGACAGGAACAGCTTAAATACAGCACTGAAAAGCAGTGCGCTGAAAAAATCCTTGGCAAGATGATTCTCTTTCCGGAGGTACCAATAGCTCCCAACAAACAAGTAAGCTAATAATCCCAGAATGATCGTACCTATAATAATGCCGTGTTGGAGCAAGATCTCCGGAATAATGCTGTGTGCATAGCTTCCTCCCGCAACTCTACGATCTGAGTAGATTCCCATACCCAGCATAGGGGACATACGGAAGTATTCCCACACTCTATCTTGGATCCGATCACGACCGGAGGAATAGGTAAGCTCTCCCTTCTCCATCTTCTCGAAGATCCGCAAGCTGAATTCGTATCTATCAGCCAAATCGTACAAGAAATCCAGCAAACCGAATACAAACAGGATCACCATAGCCAGTACAGAAAGGCACAGGAACAGCCACGGTCTCTTCAATCTGCCGGAAAACAGAATATTCATAATGATGCATACGCCAAGACATAGTATAGAGCCTCTGTTACCCAGGAACAGCAGGAATACCGCCCCAATGGAAAGCGCACTGATATTCCAAACATTCGGTTTGCGCAGCACTCCCATAAAAACAAGGCAAATGTGCGGCAGGATCGTATAAGCATTGTGCATATCTCCGTCTCGAAGCGTAGTAGCATCAATACTTGAAAACACCGTAACATAAATAACAAAAGCAAAAATCGAAGCTACAGAGATCTTATACAGGATACTCATAACCTTCTCACGATTGATGCGATAGGCACACAAGCCAACCAGAAACATGGGCAGGCACTTGCTTACGGTAATGTCTCCCCAAATATCATAGTAGTATTGATTCAAGGGATATAGCCAACGATGGAGATAGAATACCGCATACAAACCAATCAGATAGAATATTTCCTTAATATATACAGCTCGTAATAT
>JAGBGB010000331.1 GCA_017936205.1 Oscillospiraceae bacterium | reverse complement strand
TATAGTCCCGATCATAAACAAGAACCATGGAACCGAGGCATCGAGGTTCCATGGTTCTTTCATTTATACTGAGTTTCTTTAGAAAGTAGCCATTTTTAATGGCTACTTTCTATAGCCCGAAAGGGCGTAGAAACTCGTACAAGACGCCTTATGTGCCCAGCAGGGCACATAAGGTCCAATTAAAAGTGTCCACTTTTAATTGGGCAGTAGTATTAGATAGTGCGAAGACTGCTTCGCATGACAAACTCAGGGATAGTAGATACCAGGAGTTATGACCTTTCCGTTATCGGTAACAATGAAGGAATACACATGAATAGGTCCTCTGTAGGAACCACCGTAATTGACGTATCCCGGATTGATGGGTTTAGGTCCAGATTGCTGCTGCAGTTGATAGAGGTATTCATAAGTATCATTGGAATTAGAGTTGTAATTGTAGCCTCCACCATTATATCCACTATTATATGTAGGTTGACTGTTATAGGAGATCGTATTCCAGAAAATCGACACATTCAGCTTACACCAATAAACTCCATCTATGTAGAAATAGATCGTTGCATCACCTGTGAGAAGCTGTGTGCTTAACTGCAAGCACAAGGAACCTGAGGCTGAATCATACCAGTCATATACAGAAAGGTAACTGTAGGAAATGCTGTTTCCGTTCTGCCTGAGATCGTAAACATAGGTTGCGCGCTCCGGGAGCTTGAGTCGTACGGTCTTTGGATCGTCTTTGCAGAGTGTAATGCTTTGAGAGCTACCGTAGGTTTCGAAGCGGTCAGCATCGGGAATGCTGTAATATAGATCAAAGCTGATCTCTACCTGTATCTTCATCCAAAGTCTCCCGGCAACAGAGGCATAGATCACCGTCTCGCCGTCATCCAAGGCCCGGACGGTCAGGTAGTATCGCTCCTCCTCCGCACTGTACTCTCCCCCCAAAGTCAGCAGCTCCCTTCCGTCGGGGTCTACAGAGAAAACTGTATAGTCAGGAAGCTTCAGTGCAAGGGTCTTGTAAGTTCCCTCCTTGAGAGAAAGTCCCGCAATGCTGCCGTATTCCTCAAAGTCACAGCTCATAAGGTATTCCAATTCAGCTTCCTCATCCACATAGATCGTAGGAGAGGGCTTTGTCGTGGGTTCTATGATCTCTGCATAGGTTTCGTGAATTGGCTCTCTGTGGAGGTACATAGCAGAAGCAGAAGAGGGCTCCTGCGCTTCTGTTTCCTCAAGCTCGTTTGCTTTGGGGCCGGTAGCGAAGCACAGCAGAAGAACCGTACTGAGAACCACACAGACAATGATGCTGCGTGGCAGATAGACCTTCGCCTTGGCAATGGCCTTCAGTCGCAGCTCCGTAAGAGAGAATGCGAAGGAAGCCTCCACAAAGTGATGGTTCTTCCCCACCTCTGCCTGCACCAGTGCCATAGCATACTGCTTCTTGCCTCCCAGCTTGCGAATCACACGAGCATCGCAGCGGAGCTCCAGATCCTGAGACACCAGATAGAGCATAAGCCACACACAGGGATTGAACCAGTGGACAGCGGTGATCACAAGCATCAGCAGTTTGATCCACAGGTCGCCACTGCGGACGTGAGTCATTTCGTGATACAGCACCTGCTCATATTCCGGGCTATCCTTCTTGGGGAAGCCGCTGGGCAACAGAATTACAGGACGGAAGAAGCCGTAAACCAAGGGTGCCGGAATGGTATCCAGCCGTTTTAGACGGATCTTACCCAAATAACTCGGAGCCTCCTCCGGCAGGGCAAAACGATACTGCAGCCGTGTCCGAATATGGATCCAAATAAAATACAGTGCACAAAGACTGCAACCGATCCCCCATACCCAAAGCATAAGTCGATCATAGGAGGGCTCAGAGACAGGCGCCGGGACTACGATCTCGCCCTCAGGGATATACACGGGAGCTTCCTCCGTCACGACCTCGGGACGCATATCCAAAACAGGGAGATAGCTATCAGGTACTGTTTCTAAGCGGAGCTGCACCGCTTCCGAACTGGTCATATAGTTATAAACACTGGCTGAGGAAGGAATCACAACAGGAACCATAAGTCGGAAAGCTGCCACAGCCCAAAGCAGCAGGATCACCGTTCTATGCAGTCTATTCTGCAACAGAAGTCGAAGTCCGGCAATGATCAATATCATCACGGCTCCGGTCAAGCTCATAACAAAAAGCGTATTCATATTTCGGTCACCTTCCTAAAACATGATGATTCTACAATATTATACCATATTCGAAGCGACAGTGTCAACGGTTTGTTCTCTCCTTAGGCTTCTCTTTTATCTGCCGCAAGCTGCTGTACTACATGACCCGCCAACATCAGACCTGCTACAGAGGGCACCCAAGACAGAGATCCGGGAATGGAACGTCTTCCGGGAGGTGGCTCCTCCATCGTTTCCGGCTTCCGTGGCAGCTCTTCACTGTAGAGCACAGTATGATGGAGAATGCCCCGATTACGCAGCTCCTTGCGCATGATCCGTGCCAGATGGCAACCGCTGGTCTTGGAGATATCCGTAATTCGGAACTGGGTGGGATCCAGCTTGTTTCCTGTTCCCATGGCACTGATAATGGGGATGTCCCGCTCTCTTGCGTTTAGGATCAGGCTTAGCTTACAGGATACCAGATCTATGGCATCTACAATATAATCATAGGGGCGATCAAAAAAAGCAAGCTTGTTCTCCTCATTATACAGCATCGGCAGAGAGCGAACCTGACAATCGGGATTAATATCCAGCACTCGCTCTGCCATTACATCGGACTTGTACCTTCCAATGGTAGAGTGTAGAGCACAAAGCTGCCGATTCAGATTGCTGCGTCCTACAGTGTCACTATCCACCAGAGTCAAAGCTCCGATTCCGGCACGAGC
>JAGBGB010000033.1 GCA_017936205.1 Oscillospiraceae bacterium | reverse complement strand
CCTGGCGGTCTGTATTGACAACGACAAACTCTACACCGTCGACCTTGCTGTCGATCATACGATTGACAACATTGTTGCCAGCGCCGCCGACACCGATAACCTTAATATTAACTACTTTTTCTGCGTAAACTTCGGACATGATAATCTCCTCCTATGTATACTGGTTGATAAAGTCAGGGCGCATCTGACAAGCACAGCCGTCTGTGGAAGCAGCCGCCGATGCTTCTCAGACACGCCCTGTTTGGTATGCAGATTTATACTGTTCTATTTTACCGTGAATTTGCCCTCAGGTCAATAGAATTTCTCATTTTTCATAAAATTATTTACAATTTTTCTGATTTTTACTCGTCTCGAAGCAAAATTGCCTTGTCTCCATCCCTTAAAGTCAGGTCAACAGTGCCTGTTACATAGGCTTCCTGCCGATTTACGACCTCTTTCAGGTACTCCAGCTTATAGTCCAAGCGATTTGTGTTCCCCAATTCCACAAGGAAACGATCCTCATACCACAGGGATAAATTGTAGGAGGATGGGATCTGTACAGATGCAATGGCTCTGCCCAGCTCTGCTTCTTCGATGGCTGTCAGAAGGGTCTTCAGCGCACTGAGTTGTCCCTTGGCTTTGCTTTCTTCCCCTGCAGCTGTTTGAATCTGCAGCTCCGCACCGATCTCGGGAGTCCGGATCTTCAAGCCATCTACCAGAGTATACTCCCCAAGCTCCAAGGGCGGTATCTGCTCTATAACCTTGGCTTGAGCGGAGATCAGGTAGTGATCCCCTCGGCTGTCCTGCACCGCATACTTCGGCTCTCCCTCTACCACAGAAATAATCAGAGTATCCGGTAACTGTCGTGTGACCTTTACGGAGTCTATATACTTCAGCGGAGCCATGATGCTTCCGGAGATCCGTCCTCTGGACAGGGTTAACAAATTGTCTCCCGTTGCTACACCGCATGCCTGAAGGATCTCTGCTTCTGAATAGTAATGGGCTCCCCTGATCTCAATATGCTGCACTCTGAAGAAAATCACCATGCTCAGGATCACTGCTGCGACCACACCCACCATAATGATCAACCGCTTCAGCAGTCCCTTATTAATGCGTTTGACCGTCCTGCGTTTGGCCTGCCGTTTCTGCTTCTCTCGGAGGCGGCGTAGGCGTGCATTCTCCGCTCGGATCTGCTGTCTTCGCTGTGCAGCTCTGACTGATTGCTCTGTTCGCTGCACAGGCTTCTGTTTCTTCTGTTCCATAGTCTTTACTCCATCCTTAGTTTCGCTCCCAAGCCCATTAGATTGGGTGCGAAGTCCTCATAGCCTCGTTCCATGTGCTCTGTTGTTCCAATGCGGCTGCGTCCCTGTGCACTCAGGGCTGCAATTACCAGAGCAGCGCCCCCTCGAAGATCTGTTGCTTCTACCTCAGCTCCACAGAGTCTGCTTACACCGTCTATGATAGCATAGTGTCGAGAGGCACGGATCCGTGCTCCCATCTTCCTCAGAGCAGGTACATGGAGGAAGCGGTTGGAAAAGATTCTCTCCTCTATCACACTGATCCCCTTGGCAGAAGCAAGCGCTGCCATAATGGGCGCCTGGGCATCTGTGGGAAAGCCGTTATAAGGAGCTGTCCGAATAGGACTCACCGCTCGCAGCTGCTCACAGCGGAGGGAAATATAGTCCTTCCCTTCCCGAAGCTCACAGCCTCCCTTCCGGAGCACAGCGGTAACTGCCTCCAAATGATGGGGACATACGTGGGTCAGGGTCAATTCACCCTTGGTAGCCGCTCCCGCAGCCAAATAACTCGCAGCCTCCATACGATCAGGCATGATGGAAAATTCCCCGCCATGCAGGGAACAGCCTCCCCGGATCTGCAGCACAGAGCCCTTCCCGCAGATCTGCGCACCACAGCAGCGGAGGAAATCCACCAGATCCCCAATTTCCGGCTCACAGGCACAATTGCAAAGCACAGTGTCCCCCTTGCAGGCAGTTGCTGCCAAAAGCAGGTTCTCCGTGGCTCCCACACTGGGAAAGGGTAATGCAATGGTTCCACCCTCAAGGCAGCTACTCTTGCAGCACAGGCAGTCCTCTGTACAGTCACAGTGAGCGCCCATGTGCCGCAATCCAAGCAAATGCAGATCAACGGGCCGTTCTCCTAAGGCACAGCCACCGGGGTATGCCAAATACGCCTGCCCAAAGCGAGCCAGAAGGGAACCCATGAAAAGAATGGCAGCTCGCATTCTCCCTGTCATGGAAACAGGGATGGGGCGAGGTACTGCCTCATATGTATCAATACATAGGGTACTGCCCTCCCTCTTGGTCTTGCAGCCCAGATACTCTAAGATCTGCAGAGCCGTCTCCACATCGGAGATCCGAGGGCAGTTATGGAGGACACAACAGCCTCCCGTCAAAATCGTTGCTGCCAGAATGGGCAGGACGCTATTCTTCGCTCCGTGAATGGCAAGCTCTCCCCGGAGGGGAACACCGCCTTCGATCCAATATGCACCCATAGGCAAACCTCCATTTTGGAAATTTGCCCATTCTATGCAGAGAGCTCCTTATGCGTTCGCAAGCTCAAGCACAATATCCAGAATTCGCTCTGCGGAGTCGATCACTGCCATATCACGCAGGGCCTTGCTCATAGCCTCTCGCCGTTGACGATCCTCTAAGAGCTCCTTGGCAGCCTTGTACAGGTTGGCTCCGTCGCATTCGGATTCCCGAATGACCACCGCAGCACCACGCTGCTCTAAGATACGCGCATTTTTCTCCTGATGGTTGTTGGTCACATTGGGAGAGGGCACAATGATACATGGGGTCCCTGCCGCTGCGATCTCATTGAGAGTAGATGCTCCTGCACGGCTGATGAACAGATCCGCAGCCGCCATAAGGGTAGGCATATTATAAATATACTCCTGCATGGAGACCAGCTCCTGCGCCTCCAAATCTACCCCCTGCTCCTTCACATAGTCCGGCATCCAGCGCCAGCCGAAGGAGCCGGTGGCATGAATGTGGCGGTAACGCCCCTCTTCACATTCCAGCTTCATAAAGCCGGCAATTTTCTTATTCATTTCCCGTGCTCCCAAGCTGCCCCAGGCGGAGACAATAAAAGGTCTGTCATCCAGTCCCAGCTCCCGTCTGGCTTCTGCCTTCTTGGTGTAGACAAATTCCTCACGGACAGGCATACCCACAGGGATCACACGGTCTGCATTCTTATACTCCTTCCGGCTCTCTTCAAAGCTCACAAGGATCCTGTCCACCTTGTCACAGACCATACGGGTGGCAAGTCCGGGGACTGCATTGGCTTCATGAAGAGCGGTAGGAATATGGAGCTTGGCGCCCATTTTCAGCATAGGGAAGCTGGCATAGCCACCGGTTCCTACGATCACATCGGGCTTAAAATCCTCGACGATCCTCCCTGCCTTCTTCAGAGCCCGACGAATGGTTCCTACAGTCTGGATATTATGCCAGATGGCCGAAGGCGTGAAGCTCCTGAGGTAGTTGGAAATGGTAACAGTTTCTAATCGAAAGCCCTCTCTGGGAACCAGCTTGGTCTCCATACCGTCGTCTGCACCTACGAAGAGGATTTCGCAGTTAGGCTTCCGTTCCTTCAATCGTTTGGCAACGGCAATGGCAGGGTTAATATGCCCCCCTGTGCCGCCGCAGGTAAAAATCACCTTCATAACATTCTCCTTATTCACGAGAAATGCTGCGGGATATATTCAGCAGGATCCCACATTCCGCAAGCTGCATCATCAGGGCTGTGCCCCCGGAAGAAAAGAAGGGCATTGAGATTCCCGTAGATGGAAGCAAATTGGTCACAACTCCCACATTCAGCAGCACCTGCAGTGCCAACAGTGTGGTCAGACCTGTTGCCAGCAACATAGAAAAGCGGTCTCTTGCATGGATAGCGATCCAATAGCCACGGAGGATCAGCAGGGCAAAGAGGATCAGGATGCCCATAGCACCGATGAAGCCCAGCTCCTCACAAACAATGGCAAAAATATAATCGTTATGCTCCTCCGGCAGGTACAGATACTTCTGTCGTCCCATGCCGAAGCCCAGACCAAAGAGTCCGCCGGAGCCGATGGCATACAGGGACTGGACGATCTGATAACCCTCGTCAGAGGGATATGCCTCAGGATCCAGCCATGCCATGATCCGATCCCCGGTATAGCCCCCTGTCAGGAGCAGAAGCAGCAGCACCGCTCCCCCGGACAGGGCTATGGTCATAAGATACTTGGTGTTGACCCCACCTACCAGCATCATCAGGAAGCACAGAGCTGCCACAATGATGGTAGCAGAAAAGTGAGGCTCTAAAATCAACAGCACCGCTATGATCAGCATAGCTGCAGAGCAAGCGAAAAAGGTCTTGGGGCTGCGGCTATGCTCCCTCTGCACCGTCAGAATCTTTCCCAGAGAAATGATCAGAGACAGCTTGGCGATCTCTGAGGGCTGGAAGCTAATAAAGCCGATCTTGATCCAACGGGTCGCTCCGCCACCTGTGAGACCAAACAGCAGCACCCCCAGAAGCAGGGCCACACAGCTGAAATACAGCAGACGGGAATACTTCCGATATAGGTCATAGGGAATCAAGCTGAATACATACATTGCCCCGATCCCCAATACCGCAAAGAGGAGCTGTGACAGGAAATAGCTCGCAGAATTCCCCGTTACATAATACGCACGAGCAAAACTGGCAGAGAAGAGCATGATCAGCCCCACAGCTGTCAGCAGAAGGGTCAACAGGAGATACGGAAGATCCATTAAGCCACGATCTGTAGAGATCGTTGTTTTTTGGGGCATATGAACCCTCCCTTCCCCAAAAAATCAGAACCAAATACGAACGCCAAAGTAGGCTGCAACACACATGATCAGGGTCAGACCAACGAAGATCACCCAGATCTTCTTCTCAGACCAGCCACACTTCTCAAAATGGTGATGAATGGGAGCCATCTTAAAGAAGCGCTTGCCGTGTGTCAGCTTAAAGTATCCTATCTGTATAATATCGGACAAGGTTTCAATGATGTAAATGATGCCCACAAGGAGCAGAACCAGAGGCATATCCAGAGCAAATGCCAGACCGACTACCGCACCGCCCAGGAACAGGGAGCCGGTATCGCCCATAAAGACCTTTGCAGGATAGAAGTTGTAGATCAGGAAGCCGCCCAGACCACCCAGCAGTGCTGCAGGGAAGGTGGCAAGACCGTACTCCTTCAGCCCCATAGCAGCCAGAACGAAGAACAGCATAACAGGCGAGGTCACGCCGGAGGCAAGACCATCCAGACCGTCAGTCAGATTCACTGCATTGACGCAGCCTACAATGATGAACACTGCCACTGCCAGATACAGCAGAACGGGCACAGTGCAAACCGGCTCCTGCACAAAGGGAATCCGCAGCTCGTAGGACAGATTTCCTGTAAAGTGCATGGCAGCTAAGAATGCCGCAGATGCCAAAAGCTGCAGCGCCAATTTCTGCTTCTCTGTCAAGCCAAGGTTTCTCTTTTTCTTCACCTTGATGAAGTCATCTAAGAAGCCGATAAGGCCAAACATGAGAGCCAGAGCCAGCACCAGAACCTGGTTCCAGCGACCATTGATGGCTCCGGTCACAACACAGATCAGGGATGCTGCCATAAACATCAAGCCGCCCATGGTGGGAGTGCCTGCCTTACTGTTGTGCCAGGTGGGCCCCACCTCACGGATGGACTGCCCTGCCTTGAGCGCACGCAGAGCAGGGATCAGGAACTTTCCCAGAACTGCAGACAGGACGAAGCCTGCCACAAGGGAAATCAGGATCATAGTAATTTCAGACATATCTCTATCCTCCGTCTATATTATTGGGGAAACAGCAGCTCCAGCACCTTCTCCATGTGCATTCCACGACTGCCCTTGATCAGCAAACTGTCACCGGGCTGCAGCTCCCTCCGCAGAGCCTGCACCAATTCCGCATGACTCCGGAAGTGTCGGGCATAGTCCATGGTTTCGGCTCCCCGAACCATTTCCTCCCCCAGATCACCGTAGGCAAAGAGAAGCTGCGCACAACGAGCCGCCTCCTGCCCGATCTCGTAATGAGCCCGAGGGCCATAGTCCCCCAGCTCCAACATACCGCCCAGCACTGCGATCCGCCGTCCCGGACGGCGAGCCAGTACAGAAAGTGCCGCACGGGTAGATTCCGGCCCCGCATTATAGCAGTCCTCGATGATGTACAGACCCTCACGGCTGTAGGTATTCTGCCGCATATCCGTGTTGCTGAAGCCGCATAAGCCTCTTTGGATCTGTTCCGGGCTCATGCCGCACAGCAGGCCCACAGCAGAGGCTGCCAAGGCATTACGCACATTATGCTCCCCTACCACAGGCAGCTCCACAGGGAAGCTGTAACCGAAGGCTTCAACCGTAAATCGACAGCCTTCCTCTTCCATGCGCAGGTCTACGGCTCTAACTGCATTGTGAGGCTCTAAGCCGTAACAAATCGCTCCATAGTCCTTAGCAACAGCTGCCAGAAGGTCATTGTCTCCACAGAACAGAACCTTCCCCTCAGGTCGTAAGCCCTCTAGAATTTCCAGCTTCGCCTTCAGGATCCCTTCTCTGGATCCTAAGTATTCAATATGCATGGTCCCCACATTGGTGATCAGGGCGATATCCGGCTGTGCAAGGCTTGTAAGCAGGGAGATCTCTCCTGCGTGATTCATGCCCATTTCGATCACAGCCATTTGGCAGTCCTGCTCCAAGCCCAAGAGGGTCACAGGAAGTCCAATGTGGTTATTAAAATTCTTCGGTGTTTTCTGGGTGCGGAATGCCTCCTGCAGCACAGCAGAGACCATTTCCTTGGTAGTGGTCTTGCCCACGCTGCCTGTAATGCCGATGCACTTACAGCTCAGACTTTCCCGATAGCCCTTAGCCAGCTGTTGCATGGCTTTCAGGGTGTCCTCTACATAAATTGCGGGAACACAGGGATCAACAGGCTCACTGACCAGTGCAGCTACCGCACCCTTTTCCATTGCTGCGGGAATGTAGCTGTGTCCGTTCCGCTCTCCAACCAGAGCTACGAACAGCTCACCGGGCTTCACCGCACGGCTGTCAAACTGCACACCGCTGAAAGAGAGATCCTCATATTCTGCCCGTACTGTGCCCTTGCACCATTGGGCAGCCTGCTTCAGTGTGATTGCTCCCATAGGGCTGCAGCAACCTCCTCCCGTTCATCCAGATGGGTCTTCTCGGTTCCCAGGATCTGATAGGTCTCATGTCCCTTCCCCGCCAGTATAATCATATCATCTTTTTGCCCTAAACGCAAGGCTATTCTAATGGCCTTCCTGCGATTCTCCTCCACAATGTATGAGGAAGCACTGTCTTTCATACCTGCAAGAATGTCTTCAATGATCGCCATAGGCTCTTCTGTTCTGGGATTATCGGAGGTCACGATTGCTAAATCCGCATACTTGACAGCAATTTCTCCCATTATGGGACGCTTCTTGCTGTCACGATCACCGCCGCAGCCGAAGACGACTATAACTCTGCCCTTGCAGAAGTCCTTCACAGAGCGGAGCACATTCTCCAATCCATCGGGGGTGTGGGCATAGTCGATCAGTACGGTATAGTCCTTACCGGGAGTGGGAACTACTTCTACACGGCCTTTCACACCCTTAGCCTTGGACAGTGCCTCTAAAGCAGGCTCCAGCTCTATGCCAAGCCTTCTGGCAATCCCTAAGGCTGTCAGAGCATTGCTGACCGTGAAACGACCGGGGATGCCCACACGGAGCTGTCCCTGTTGTTCCCCTTCTCTGACCAGCATCTGCACATGGTCGGATTCCAGACACACATTCTCTGCCCAGAGATCTCCCCCCTGTCCTACGGTATAGCAGTCACAGGTGGCCTCTTGGAGCATTTTGGGCGTTGCGGGATCTGCCAAATTGAAGACCCCGTGCTTACACTGGGAGAAGAGCAGAGACTTCGCCTTACGGTAATTCTCCATGGTCTCATGGAAGTCCAGATGATCCTCCGTCAAATTGGTAAAGGCTCCTACCGTAAATTCAATGGTTGCTACACGGTCAAGGAACAGCGCGTGAGAAGAAACCTCCATCACAACATGGCTGCAGCCCTGATCCCGCATTTGTGCAAGAATTCCCTGCAGCTCGAAGCTCTCGGGGGTGGTTCGCTCTGTAGGAAGCTCTTCGTCTCCGATCATGTTGCAAATGGTACCGATCAGACCCACCTTGGCCCCGGTCTGCTCCAGCATAGACTTGAGCAAATAGGTCACAGAGGTCTTTCCGTTGGTTCCCGTAACGCCGATCATCTTCATGCTGTCCGCCGGATGTCCGTACCAGTTGGCTCCCAGTTGTGCCAGAGCCCTACGGGTAGAGGGAACCCGAACCCACCAGCCGCTTTCCGGCATATCCTTCTCACAGAGGATCACCGCAGCACCACGATTCAAGGCATCGGGAATATACTTGTGACCGTCGGTCACATAGCCCACCACTGCCACAAACAGATCCCCCGGCTGTACCTCACGGGAGGAATACCGCACCATAGGGATCTCCAGTTCCTGAGGCAGGTGACTATCCAATATTTCAATATTCTTTAATAACTCATGTATATTCATTGTCTTTCTCCATTTTCCATGAAAACTGTCCACTCATTAATCCATATCCTCGGTATCCGTAAAGGTCACAGTTACAGTGGTGCCCCGTTCTACCTTCGTGCCTGCAGGGATGCTCTGATCCGCTGCCAGCACATGCCATGCAGTGGAATCCGTACCCTTGGCTTGCAGGTAGAGCCCCAGATCATTGAGCTTCTGTGTCACCTCTGCAACCGTCAGACCCAGGAGGGAGGGCAGCTCTACCTTTTCCTCTGTCAGAGTGGTATCTGTATAAAGCTGCACGGTTGAGTAGCATGGGATGGGCTTTCCCTTAGCAGGGATCTGTCCGAGGATCTTGCTGCCGTTTCCAATGATGCGGCAGTTCAGATTGGCTTCCTTAAGCTTTTCCTGTGCGGCATATGGGCTGAGCCCCTCTACATCGGGCATGGGAACATTGACCCGATACAGCTCCTGCTTGGTATAATCCGCCTGTACGCCCAGATAGGGCAGAATATCCTCTAAGACCGCTCCCACCGTAGGGGCAGCCATAACACCGCCGGAAATATACTGTCCCGTTGCAGGATTGGGCGTATCCAGTGCAATGAGGACAACATATCGAGGATCCTCCATAGGTGCGATACCTACAAAGGACACGATCTTATCCTTGGTCATTTGTCCCGACTCGTTACGCTGGTCGGTTTTTTCTGAAGTGCCGGTCTTTCCGCCGATGCGGTAGCCGGTTACATTGGCATTTTTCGCCGTTCCTTCCGAGACTACGGATTCCAGCAGCTCACACATGGTTTTGGAAGTCTGCTCCGAGATCACCTGCCGCAGCACCGTCCGTTCCTTGCTGTACAGCGGCTCTCCCTCCTGATCCAGAACCTGTGACACTATATAGGGCTCCAACAAATAGCCCCCATTGACCACAGCGGCAATGGCTCTGACCATTTGCACAGGAGTGGGCTTAATGGTTTGACCGAAGGAAGTAGAGATCAAATAGCT
>JAGBGB010000032.1 GCA_017936205.1 Oscillospiraceae bacterium | reverse complement strand
CCTGTCAAGGACAAGCCCCTTCGGGGTGGCTAACTATGCCTCAAGCTCTGAATCTAAGAACAACAGGATTATTCTCTTGGAGTATGAAATGTGTATACCATGTATTTACACAAAGTGTATACCATGTTACTCTTGACACATACTTCGACCCTATTTACGGAGACTTTACTTCCCACTTAGAGGCTTGCATGGAGCTGTATGCTCAATATAACCATTACTTTACAGATGCGGAGCTGACACAGCTGGACAGCATCAAGAAGCAGATCGAGGAAGCAAGCCAAAAGCTCCGTGCTTATTTTGGTGTTCTGACACAGGATCATACTGCTATGGTTGACGGCATGAGTCAGGTGATTCCGATCAATGAGAAATTTGATCTCAGCGATTTCCACTTTACCCTAAATGCACCTGCCATTACTTACGGTGAGCTGTTTGACCATGCCGCCATTGCCATGCCTGACGGTACCAATACCTACCAGAACTGGGGTGGAACCTATCTCCTTGTGAACTATAATTCCTCGGATCAGGTCTATCGGGTTCTGGATCCTACGGCAGACGTGCCTGCTGTAGGAAAGCTTGCCTCCAAGGTGATTACCCTCAGCGAGGATGGTGAGTCCGTTTTTGGAGCAAGTGAGAAAATGTTCTTCACTGCCACGGAACGTCCGGGGAGCACGGGGAATCCTTCTGCTTATTGGTTTTCTACAAGCGGTGGGAGCTATTTGCGTGCTGTGTGGAGTGACGATATGCCGCAGATGAGCTTGGGACCCAAGGCGGATCCCTTTGGACTCGTGTATGGAGCGGGGAAGGCTTATATGCGGATCTACCGTTATTTGGTGGATGCAACAGGTCAAAACAGTCGCTATGATCTTCAATGTAAGGATGGTCAGTTCGGCTGGGTACACGTTAGCGATTCTTCCTCCGTTACCTGCTCCCATCTGTTCTTTGAGGCAGTTCGTGGTACAGGTGCCCTCTACAATGCCATTTATAAGCTCCGCTATGAGGCTGCCTGTGCCCGGGTGGATGGCTCCAATATGGAGCTGGCTGCCTGCTTGGAGGAAAGCATAGCTCTCTACAAAAAATATAACCACTATTATACAGATGAAGAGATCCGTCGCAGGGACGAGATCCAAGCGGAGCTGGACGCACAGACGGCGAAGCTCCTGTCCTACTCTCGGAACGGCAGGACAAACCTGTTCGACGGCACCTATTATCTGGTGGCACAGCTCGATAACGGAGCTTACTATGCACTGGATCCCTACACTCCTGCCAGCACAGGCAAGTGGAATGCGGCGCCTGTCACGGTGCAGGGGGATTCTGTTGTAGGAGCGGATCCCTTAATGGCGCTTCGGGTAAAGCAGAGCAATACCACCAACCCGGAGAACTACACCGTGCAGCTGTGGAATGACTATTTCATGTCTGCAAATTCCGATCAGCACCTGATCCAGAGTAGTCAGGTCAATATTGCCATGAGCGTCCGGAGCGGTGCCAGGATCCGATTGCTGCGAGTCATTGACGGTACCAACCACTGGATCACCTATGCCAAGCGAACCCATGTAAATGAAGAGTTGGAATACTTCGAGTGGAGCGCCAATCAACTGGGATATGTTTACAAAACCAACACCTTCTTTATGTACCGTCTTATGGAGGATCGGCTGAATACGGAGAATCTACGGAACATGATCCGAAGGGTTCGGGAATTTATTGCAGCCAACGTACTGTATGATGCAGATCACCATCAGTTGCTTCTGGATGCTCTGGTGGAAGCAGTGCGTCTGTACACCAAGTATAACGGTGTCACTCTGACACAGCAGGAGTTGGTGCAGAAGGAAGCTCTCCAAAAGCAGTTAGATGAGGCACAGGAGGAGCTTTGGCTCCAATCCTGCATCCTCAGCATCAATCGAGGCACCGGCACCAATGGAAAAGCCTCCCAAGTACATTATTTCCCATCCAACCTCTATAACTGGAATGAGGACGAAGTGAATCAGAAGACCAGAGCGTTGGATAACGATGAGGACAGCAAGGGCTTCTACTTTGAGGCTGCAAAGAATAAGCCGGAAAGCGGTGCCTATTATAGCTACTATGATTCAAGCGTGGATAAGGAAACTGCAATTATATATGCGGCACAAAACTATTCCGTTACATCCGGCATTGCGGCGGCGGATCTATCCAAGGCATATAATGTGCCCTTTGCAAATGGTGTTGTGGCTTATTCGGATTTTTGGACCGACAACAGCGTTGAGGGCGTTAAGGATGTTTATACGGATGTGCAGATCCCCTTTGTCTTTGATCCGGAAACGGGGTACTACACCATGAGCAGTGATGAGAATGCAGTGTTTTTTGCCGACGATCACCGTTCCGGTATCAAGCTGAACATTGCAGATCGGCCTGCTTCCTTCGGATACTCTTCGGTTGGAGCAGACCGACAGAATCCCTCTTATGTTTCCGGGGATATATCGACACATTTGCCAACAGATTCTTATATTACAGGTTTCCAGCCCTTTGCAGATATGAGCGACAGACCATGGGAGGCATACACTGCTGTGACTGCAGTGGGGCAGACTGCCGAGAGAACTCCCAGCTATTTGCTCAATGGTGTCGGCTCCGTAACAAATTCAAAGACTTACCAGATGGCTGATAAGCCCGGGCAGATCGGCAGACCGGTTTATGGCTTCGGCATGAAGCTGGATATCGAATTCATGATGACCGAGGACGGGCTTATTGATCGGGATACCAACCAGCCCATTACCTTTGAATTCTCCGGGGATGATGATGTCTGGGTCTATATTGATGGCAAGCTGGTTATGGATATCGGTGGCTCCCACGATGCGATCCAAGGCAAGATCAACTTCTCTAACGGGGAGGTCATTGTTCGCTCCGATAAGTTCGGTCAGATCCGAGATAAGAATCCCAACGGCTATGCCAAGGAAAGCACGGATCGTCAGTGGTATTTGGATAGGGGCTTGACCGTAACAGCCATGGGTACAATACCGGAAAATACGCTCTACCAGCGGAAGAATATGTACACCGAGTCTCTGGATTGTCAGGATGTTGAGGAATTTGCACAGCAGAAAGCCACCCATACCCTGACGGTCTATTACATGGATCGAGGCAAGGGTAAGACCAACAGTGCCATTACCTTTAATCTCCCTCAGGCAGATACTCTGACCGTGGAGAAGGAGATCCAACCCTACTACGGCAAGGCTGACGGCAGCCTTACAAGCACTGCCATTTCTGCTGAGACCATGGCGCATTTGAATACTCTTGATTTCGGCTTTACTCTGTTCCGGGATCAGATCACCATTCCTTATGAGCCCTATTATGTATATAATACAGAGAATATTCTGGTGGATACGGGAGCGACGGACAGCAGAGGGCATTTCACCCTGAAAAATGGGCAGCGTGCAGAGTTCCGCAGCCTCCAGTTCTACGGTGAGGACTATCAGGTGGTTGAGGATGCACTCAGTAGCCGCTGGGCGGAAAGCCGCTGGGACGGAAATGCCAATGGCACCGCCTTGGCGCCTGTTCGTGGAAGCAGCTCACCTGTTGCCACAGTGCATGGCATTCAGTATGAAACCGAGGTTATTTCCTATACCTGCACCAATACCTATATTTATACGCCTACGCTGATACCGGAGCCTCTGACCGTGGTTATGGATTACGGCAAGCCCATAGAAATCCCCATTGTAGATGATGCAGTGGTTGATGGAGTGTCCGAGCTGCTGATCCGCAAGAGCCGAGTCGAAACGGTAGAAATACAGGATCCGGGCAGAGACTACGGGGATGTGCTTGTCTACGACAGCAAGGACGATGGACAGGATCGGAAGGATACCCTTCGCTTTACCCTAAAGAAGCTGCTGGATCGACCCGTACACCTGCGCTGTACCCTTGGCTTTGTACTGGATGATGCCACCCCTTGTGAGGTCGTGATCCCTGTGACCATCCTTCCTGCGACTCTGATGTACTACGAAACCGACTTCGTGTTGAATCAGGACGGCAGCAGCCCTATATTCCGTCTGTCCGCTGCAAGTAAGGAGCCCATGACGGATGCAAACAAGTGGCACATCGTAGGCACGGCTACCAAGGATATTCAGGACTACGGCGAAGTAGGAGACACCGTCTATGTTCCTGAGATCGACAAGGAGAGCATCCCCATGAATGCCTTCTTCGTGGACTTTGACGGCAGAGGCTACGAGCAACGCTACAGCGTGGATCCCTTGTATAACGGCATTGACTTCGATGAGTCTCAGACTTGGGTCATTGCAGAGGGGCTTACAGATCTTCCTGTTGTAGATACAAAGAGCGGTACCTTGTCTCTGAATTTACCCGCTAATGAAACGAAGCTCTACCACTATATCCAGACTGCGACCCCCGGCGGGAGCTATCACAGCGATCCCCTGAATTATGCGCCGGGTGAGGATCACTTCCTTCAGGTACGCTTTAAGGTTGAGAATTGCCGTGCTACAGATGCCCAAGCTTATTTCAAGGTTTACTTCACTCAGGGGAATCAAGCAAATGATGATGTGGGGAAGGTGGATGGTGCCTACCTCCAATATCCCGTTGATATGGAAAAGCTGAGGGACGGAGAATACATTACCATCCGCACCTCGATCAGTGAGCTTGAGAGCTTCCGCCGAGCAGATGTGATCAATGCCTTCCGCTTTGAGCTTTCTACCATTTGCCCGAAGGATCTTAGCAAGCCTGCAAGGATCGTTTATGACTACATCTATGTGGGCCCGGAAGTGGGCATGAAGGGCAATGAGTTCAGCAGGAATTCTCTGTTCTTCGGCTTCGAGAATACACAGGCGGATCGGGAACGCTATGATTCCCCGATCTATGGAGCCAACAATAACACTGATTACACGGATGACAGGAACTTCGACAATGGAGCATGGAGCTACGGCACAAGCTGGGTTCAGGGGCTTTCCTATGACAATGATGCAGGCACCATGACCATGGAGGTCGCTCAAAACAACGGTGGAGATGCCTTTGTAGATACCTTCTTCAATGTGGGCTACACAGCTACGGGGAATCGGCAGATCACCCAGCCGACCCTGAGCTACCATCCCAATGTGGATGATGTTGCGGAGATTCGCCTGAGATTGGATGGATTTACCGCAAATCCGGACACCAAGGTTTTCCTGAACTATTTTACCTTGGCAGATACGGGAGGCGGCTTTGTTGAGGCAAATGCTTCTTCATCGGCAAACATCAGCACCTTCGGGGAGTATGTTACCCTGCGTTTGCCGCTGCATGTGAGCTTCCTTACAGAGAGGGAGATTCATGGAGTTAGGATCTTCTTTGACAATCTGGTGGGAACCGGTACAGCTACCTTCGATTACCTCTACATGGGGCCGGAGGATGGACTGTCTTATGTAAATCGGAGGGACGAATATCTGTACTTTACCTTCAACAACACTCAGGCAGATCGGGGACGTTATGGATCCGATATATATGGTGGAATACAGTTCGATGAGTCTGCTCCGGTGAACTGGTCCTACAATGTGACCAGAACAGCTTCTGTAAGCATGAATGAGACCTCCGGCACCCTATCTATGGTATCTAAGAATACCGGGTTCGAATATGTGCATACGGGAGCAACTGCCAGTTTAACTACAGCACCTCTGTATTTCTCTCCTGCCAAGGCGGAGATCGCCATGATCCGTTTCAAGGTAAAGAATATGCAATGCACCACCCTGAGCAACGGACAGAAAGCCAATCCCCTGCTTATCCTGTGGTACAGTGAGGGAGAGGTCGCTCCTTCAGGTATGCCTGAGGCAGGGCGCACGGATAAGGTAGATGCCGCTGCTATAGATAAAGGGGAATATGTGACTGCGGTCATCGAATTGTCGGAGTCCTTCCGCAAGTTAGAACGGGTCAGCTCCATTCGGCCTTCCTTCAGCAACCTGACCGGCTTGAATGGTCAGATCATAATCGACTACATCTATGTAGGACCCCGACAGGAAGCCAAGCCCGCAGCCCGGAGCCTGTTCTTCGGCTTCGATGATCTGCAGGCGGATCGGGATCGCTATGACAGCGATACCTACGGCAGTCTGAACTATGATGTTGCCGAAAACCCCAACTGGTTCTACTACACTGAAAAATCAGAGGGTGTGGAGGTAGAGCCCGAGGCGGGTGTTTTGGTGGCAAGCTCTATAGGGACCCTTCCCGCAGGAGCATACCCGGATCTCTATATTGATACCGGTATCGGCAGCGCTTACTCCGGCACGCCTTTGGATTTCCATCCACAGGATGCTGAGGTATTCCAGGTTCGCTTCAAGATGACCGGCTTTACCCGTGGAAGTACAAAGGAGGAGCCCTATGTGCTACTGCAGTACACCAACAATGGAGCAGGTGAGCCTCTGGGAAATGTGTGCGGTAATGCATGCTATGCGGTTTCCTTTGATCCGTACTACCTGAATGGGGATAGCTATCTCACGGTAACCTGCGATGCTACGGAGGAATTCCGGAATCAGTCTGCTATCCACAAGCTCCGCCCCTTCTTCGGTCAGATCAAGAGTCTCGATCCTCATGAGCCCGGAAAGATCACCATTGATTATCTGTATGTAGGTCCCGGAGATCAGGCTCCTACGGTGTACGGCTATGACTCTACCTATGAGGATGATCCGACCCTTTCCGACAACAACAGCTATTGTGTTGAGGGATTGGGTGTGAAGGTGCCCAATGCCGCTGCGAATACGGATTATACGGAAGCCAGCTTCGACTTCGTTGGTACAGGCTTCGATATCATCAGCCGTACCGGTGTAGATCAGGCTGCGATCCGCGTGGAGGTTCGGAGAAAGAATGCACCTGCTACAGAACAGCCGGTTAAGACTCTGACTGTCAATAACAAGGGTGAGCTTGAGCTGTATCAGATCCCTGTAGTTTCTGTGCAGGGACTGGAGCACGGAGAATACACCGTGACCCTGTGGGTCAACAAGGCAGTCAGCAGTCCCTATCCCTTCCTGCAGCGGGGTGGAGAATTCCACTTTGATGCGGTTCGGATCTATGACCCCATCAATACAGAGCTGAGTGACAATGCCTCTGTGCTTCAGGCATACCGAGCTGACAAGGAAGCCTACCCGTCTATTAAGGAGGTTCGCAATATCCTGCTGTCGGCAACGGAGTTTGCAGCTTTGTTTGAGGAAAACAAAGCCGGTGCTGTCTTCGTAGATTCTGCCGAGGTCACTGACACCACCATAGAAGATCCCAATACCGGTAAGGATGTCCATGTGTTCCAAACCGGCATTCAGCTAAGCGATCACTATGCGCTGGATGTCCAGACCTATAACAAGATAGGCCCCAAGAACGAGATCTATCTGGATCCCGGTCAGGCGGTGGCATTTAAGCTGCAGATCTCCACAAGCTATGTACCTACCAGTCTGGATGTGGGGGTCAAGACCATTGCAGAGAATATGCCCGGTCAGTTTGTGGTAGGCGTTGTCTCTGAGGGAGAGGGCTCGACGGAGCTGCTGGAATTAAGCAGCCGTCGGGAGCTGACCATAAGCAGTGCGACCTCCCAGTATTATGCTCTGGAGCTGGACAGTGAGAAGTTCAAGGAAGAGAAGGTAGGGGATCAGACCTTCCGCTATTGCTATATCGTCCTATATAATGCTCCCCGGGAGGGAATTGCTAACAGCCGCAGCCATGTACTGTCTGTTACCGATCTGAAGATCGCCTATTCTGCTCAGCCGGAGGTAGGGCTGCCTAAGGATCAGATCAGGGATCCGGAGATCCTGCCGACAGAGACTACGGCTGCAGAAGACACCCAAGCTGCTGCGACCGCTTCGGATGCACCTGAGAAGAAAAACAGCGAAGCAGCCACAGAGTACTACAAGCTGCTGGTAGACGGCAATACTGCCGAGGCGGCAGCATTGGTCATTCGCTCCGTTCTGGAAACACCGATCATGGACGAGGATACAGTGCTGATGCACTCCCTGAATCTTGCCGCCGACATTTCCCTGAACTATGTTGTGTCCAAGGCTGCTTTAGAAGGACGGGACGACGTTTATCTGCAATGTCGCATTCCCACCTATGAGGGCAATACTCTGACAGGTAGCCGCATAGTCACCCTGCAGCCTGTTGAGAAGGGAGATTATGACTACTTCACTCTGGATGGCTTGACTGCCGTGCAGATGGGGGATGTGATCGAAGGGACTCTCCACTACAGCAAGGATGGCAGAGAGTACTATACTCCCATGGATTCTTACAGCATTGGCAGCTATGCTTACAGTCAGCTTGCCAAGGACGGTGCACCGGAGAAGCTGAAGCTGCTCTGTGCCAATCTGCTGCGTTACGGTTCTGCTGCTCAGAGCTTCAAGGGCTACCGTACGGATGCCTTGGTGGATCAGGCTATGACAGAGGAGCAGCGAGCCTACCTGACGGACCTGAACGCTGTGACCTTCGGGAACCACAACAGGGATCTGGGGGATCTGAAGACTCCCACTGTTCTGTGGGTAGGTAAGTCCCTGCTGCTGGACAGCAAGGTAACTCTGCGCTATGTGTTCCATGCTGCCAACTACAGTGGCAGTGTAGAGGAGCTGAGCCTCCGTGTGACCTATAAGGACCATAAGGGCGAGAGTAAAACAGCCACCGTCACCGGGGCACAGCCCTACGGAACCGTAGCAGGGCGTTACAGCTTCGACTTCGACGGTCTGCTGG
>JAGBGB010000330.1 GCA_017936205.1 Oscillospiraceae bacterium | reverse complement strand
CCTTCAGCCTGTCCGCTCCGAGCGTTCGAAGAATTGTGAGCGTACCTTGATGCTTCTGCTGATTTCGTATTGTCTGTTTGTCGTGCTTGGTGTGGCATCCTCTGTCTTTGCACCTTATAGACTCATTTTGAGATTCTTGGCGATTGCAAAGCTGATTGCGGCAGCTGCCTATGGTTATGGGATTCTTCGTACGATCCAGCATTATGTCAGCAAAGATGTTGTTTTGATCCGCGTACGGGTTTGTTTGATCTGCATTGCTGTATTTGTACTTGTATTTTCTATGGTTGGAACAGCGAACGAGGCTTATTTGTATTTGCCTCATCTGTGTATTGTGGCAATGATTGCACTGCTGTTCCAGTATTCTGTCAGACACTACAGTCGCTTTGAGAAGAGTATGGGAAAGACGGTCATAGCTGCTGCCGTTATTGGCATACTGCTCCTTGCCTTCGTTTCTGTTTCAAATTCCTACGCCAGCTCTGTTGCGGCAACTCATACGAAGGAACAGATCCAATTGGACGCAGGGACGGTATCTCTTCCGGAGGCACCTTTCCCTGACTATGCTATGGATCATGGTCAGAATATGGGACAGTATTACTATGTGCAGACCCCCGGAGATGTACAATTCCAGACTGTTCCATATGCACAGTGGGATTGGGTATCCTACCAAGAAGCACATAATGTTCCTGTTATAGAGGAATATGATGAAGAAAAAGAAAAGCTTGAAGAAGAAGCTCTCGAATTAGAGGAGGATTTACCATGAAACTTTATGACGAACTGGTTGCCCGTGGCTTGATTGCACAGGTTACGAATGAGGATGAGATCCGTGAGATGGTCGATAATGGAAAGGCAACCTTCTATATTGGCTTTGACCCTACGGCTGATTCTTTGCATGTTGGGCACTTCATGGCATTATGCCTTATGAAGCGGCTGCAGATGGCAGGGAACAAGCCCATTGCACTGATTGGTGGCGGCACTGCTATGATCGGAGATCCTTCCGGTCGTACAGATATGCGTTCCATGATGACAAAGGAGACCATTGATCACAATTGCGCCTGCTTCAAGAAACAGATGGAGCGATTCATTGAATTCGGTGAGGGAAAGGCCAGAATGGTCAATAATGCCGACTGGCTTCTGGATCTGAACTATGTGGAGCTTCTTCGGGATGTTGGAGCATGCTTCTCTGTAAACAATATGCTCCGCGCAGAATGCTACAAGCAGCGTATGGAGAAGGGACTCAGCTTCCTGGAATTTAATTACATGATCATGCAGTCCTATGATTTCTATCATCTGTACCAGAAGTACGATTGCAATATGCAGTTCGGCGGTAACGACCAGTGGAGCAATATGCTCGGCGGTACAGAACTGATCCGCCGTAAGCTTGGCAAGGATGCACACGCTATGACCATCACTCTTCTCCTGAACTCTGAGGGTAAGAAGATGGGCAAGACTGCTAAGGGTGCGGTTTGGCTTGATCCGAACAAGACCAGTCCCTTTGAATTCTTCCAGTATTGGAGAAATGTAGCAGACGATGATGTTCTGAAGTGCATCCGCATGCTGACATTCCTGCCTCTGGAACAGATCAATGAGATGGATAAGTGGGAAGGAAGTCAGTTAAATCGTGCCAAGGAGATCCTTGCTTATGAGCTTACAAAGCTTGTCCATGGTGACGAGGAAGCTGACAAGGCCAGGGAGGCTGCAAAGGCGCTTTTTGGTGGTGGTGCCGATGATTCCAATATGCCTACCACAGAGATCCTTCCTGAGCAGCTGAAGGACGGCAAGATTGCGATCTTAGATCTGATGCTTGCATGTAAGTTGGCTCCTACCAAGTCTGAGGCAAGAAGACTGGTTCAACAGGGTGGCGTTTTTGTGGATGAGGAGAAGGTTGCATCCATCGATGTTTCCTTTGATGCTGCACAGCTGTCTGCAGGCTTGAAGATCCGTAAGGGCAAAAAGGTATTCCATAAGGCAATCCTGGCATAAAGTATTTATGATATAAGTTGTCCCCTGCAGCAAGCTTCAGTTTGCTGCAGGGGAGTTTTTATAAAAAGTTTATAATTAATACTTTATTTCTTTCGAAATATAGTGTATAATCTTATATTAGAAGTGTATTGCCTCGGTGATTGTACATGGGGCAGAAAGGAGTATTGTATGGATCAAGATACACGCAATTCGGCGTTAGAAGAATTACAGGAGCAGCATGCGACAGCTGCGGATCAGAATAAAGAAAAGACTGATCAGAAGGAAAAGCATTCTTTCCTGTATGACATTTACTCGTTGCTCCATGATTTAGTTTATATTCTTGCGGCAATTACCCTTGTTTTCGTGTTTTGCGTTAGATTAGTTGGAGTTAGTGGTCGTTCTATGTATCCCACATTGGAGGACCATGACTATTTGGCATTACAGAGCAATGTGATTATGGGTGAGTTAGAATACGGAGATATCATTGTTGCCAGAGAGCTGAGCTTTGAGGATGGAGAACCTATTGTGAAGCGTGTGATTGCCACAGAGCATCAGGATGTCTTGATTAAAATGGGTGACGATGGCTATGCTCATGTGTTTGTCGATGGGGTAGAATTGGATGAACCCTATATCTGCGAGCCCATGTTCCCTTACTACTTTGAACAGGATCAGGATCAGGATCCCAGCCAATTCTCTATGACTGTTGGTGAGGACTGTATCTTTGTTATGGGTGATAATCGGAATAATTCTTCTGACAGCCGTGTAGCTTCCATTGGAGAAATCAAGGTGGATCAGGTTCTTGGGAAGGTACTGTTTATTGTATTCCCCGGTCAGGACGAGTATAAGGTCAGAGATTTTGACCGGATCGGAGCGGTTTCTTGATGGATGATAAGATGAATATTCAATGGTACCCGGGGCATATGACGAAAACCCGACGGAAAATGGAAGAGGATCTGAAGCTGGTCGACGCTGTGTGCGAAATACTGGATGCACGGATCCCCTTGTCCAGTCGGAATCCGGATATCGCCTCCATCTGTGGCAATAAGCCCAGAATGGTCATATTGAATCGAACAGATCTTGCGGATCCAAATGTAACGAGTCAGTGGAGCAGTTACTTCAAATCTCAGGGCTTCGCTGTGGTTTGTACTGATTGCAAGAGTCGGAAGGGCATTGATCGATTTGTTCCCGCTGTAAAGGAATTGCTTGCGGAGAAGCTGCAGCGTTATACAGAACGAGGCTTTGTCAATAAACCCTTAAAACTCATGATTGTAGGTATTCCTAATGTTGGAAAATCCACCTTTATTAACCAGATTGCCGGCCGTAAGGGTGCAAAGGCAGAGAATCGTCCCGGTGTTACAAGAGGAAAGCAATGGGTCACGGTTGACCGTGGTCTTCTGCTCCTTGACACCCCAGGGATCCTGTGGCCGAAGTTCGATGATGAAGAGGTTGGAAGACGGTTGGCATATACCGGAGCTGTTAAGGATGATGTTGTGGACGTGGAAACCTTGGCGTGTCATTTGATGTACATGCTCCATAGTCGATATCCTCAGGCTCTTTTGGAACGGTATAAGATCCAGATGCCGGAAGGAACTTCCGGCTATGAGCTGCTGCAGGAGGGCGCCAGAAAGCGAGGGTTCCTTCTGTCAAGAGGAGAATTGGATACAGAGCGTATGGCAAGAATCCTGTTAGAAGAGTATCGCAGCTGTAAAATTGGTCGTTTTACATTGGAGGTTCCCAATGAGATATGAGCTGATCCGGGAAATCTATAATCAATGCAGCAATAATCAAATGCGGGATGTGTTTGTTTCTGAGGTGGACACTTCTGATCCCGCTCTGGTCATGTCTCACTACTGTAACAGCAGTGAGGATGTCTTGGAGAGGGAAGATTTAGGGAATGGTGTTGTTTGCTTCCACTTAGTTAGTCATGGGTTGCGACAGCGTTTTACTTTTACCCCGGATGATTGAGGAGAACGATATGAGTGAATTATGGAATTTTGAGCACGACTGTATGGAAGCCGGATATCAACTGGTTTGTGGCGTTGATGAAGCAGGCAGAGGCCCTCTTGCAGGACCTGTGTGCGCCGCAGCCGTGATTCTCCCTGCAGATTTGGAAATTGAAGGCTTGAACGATTCCAAGAAGCTTACGGAAAAGAAGAGAGAAGCACTCTATGATGTGATCGTAGAGAATGCGGTTTCTTATGGTATTGCTATGGCAACGGAGCAGGAGATCGATGAGATTAACATACTTCAGGCGACCTTCCTTGCTATGAAACGAGCCGTGGAAGCAATGTCAGTGCAGCCGGACTTTGTACTGATAGACGGTAACAGAGAACCTGATTTGGGAGAGCTTCCCCTTAAGACCATTGTGAAAGGGGATAGCAGAAGTGCTAATATTGCTGCTGCTTCTATTCTTGCAAAGGTAACAAGAGACAGATATATGATGCAGATGGACGAGCTGTATCCTCAGTATGGATTTGCACTCCATAAAGGATATGGTACACAGAAGCATTATGCGGCATTGCGAGAATTCGATGCTTGTCCTATCCATCGAAAATCCTTCCTTAAAAAATTCTATGGCGAATGATCTTTTAGGTACATGGGGCGAAGGATTGGCTGCGGAGTATTTGCGGAAAAAGCATTATACCATTGTTGCGGTCAATTATCGCTGTCGAATGGGAGAAATAGATCTGATCGCAGAAAATAAACGTTTTCTTCTGTTTGTAGAAGTGAAGTTACGGAAGTCAGCCGATTTTGCTTGTGCAAGAGAGTTTGTTGACAGAAGGAAGCAGGAGCGGATCAAAACAACGGCAATGTTATATTTGTCTCAATTTGAAACAGACAAACAACCACGCTTTGATGTAATAGAGATTTATGCCCCGGATGGGATGCAAACCCGTCGCCCTAAGATCAATCATTTGGAGGATGCGTTTCAATGATTCGTATTTTTGATGCACACGCTGATACACCTTATGAGCTCTGGATCAGGAAGGAGCATTTAAAGAATAATACCTGTCATATCGCTGAGGAGAAAGCGAGTATGTTCTCTGATTATAGACAGGTCTTTGCTTTTTGCTCCCTTGCAGGAAGTAAATGGGCTATAAGTAAGGACGAGTTTTATGATTGTTATTCTTATTTCCTTAGAGAATTAAAAGATCAGCAATTTGTATCTGCGCATCTATCTATTGAGGGGCCTGAGATCATTGATTGCGATCCTGAACAGATTGCAGCCCTGTCGCAGAAGGGTTTTGTCATGTCTACTCTTACATGGAATGCAGATAATTCCTTAGCAGGCTTTCATAGAAGCGAAAAGGGCTTGACAGATTTAGGGAGGGCATTCGTCAAAAGTGCGCAAAGCAGTGGAGTCTACATAGATGTCAGCCATCTTTCTGAAGCTGCCTTCTGGGACCTTATGAAGGTTACGCAGAAGCCGATTGTTGCAAGTCACAGTAACTGTCGCCGCATTTGGGATCATAGCAGAAATCTTACTGACGATCAGCTTCGGGCGATTACAGATACAGATGGGCTGGTGGGATTAAACCTATATGTTCCCTTCCTTGGTGAAAGGGCTGACTTTACAGTTATGCTTCGACACTTAGAACATATGCTGGAGCTTTGTGGATCGGAGCATATATGTTTAGGCGGTGATCTGGATGGCTGCGAGATCCTTCCTGAAGGCTTTGCGGATCTGACCGGATATGCATCCTTCTATGAGTTCCTGCATGGAAAGGGGTATGACGAAGACCTGCTGGATAAACTGTTTTATAGGAATCTGGCTCAACGGATAGAAGGGAGGCACTGATGGCTTTATACGCAATTGGTGATCTGCATCTTTCGTTGGGAACTGATAAGCCCATGGACGTGTTTGGCGGTGCGTGGGATGGCTACATGCAGAAATTGGAGCAGGGACTGAAGGTGATCCAACCGGAAGACACGACAGTTCTCCTGGGAGATTTGTCCTGGGCACTGGATCTGGATGGTGCGAGAGAGGATTTCGCCTTTATTAATCGGATCCCCGGCAGGAAGATCATCATTAAGGGGAATCATGATTATTGGTGGACAACGGCAACGAAGTTTTATAAATTCTGTGAAGCTGAGGGCTTTGAGAATATCCACATATTGAACAATAATTATTATGAGTATGGGGATGTTGCTTTATGTGGAACTCGTGGATGGTTTTTTGAAGAAGATGCTACAGTTGGAAGTCATAATGATAAGGTTTTTAAGAGAGAGTTGATTCGTCTGGAAACTTCTCTTAAAGAGGCAGGAGAACGGCAGAAACTGTGCTTCTTGCATTATCCACCAAGATACAGAGGATATGAATGTAGTGAGATATTGACCTTGCTGAAGCAGTATGGGGTGCAAGCTTGTTATTATGGACACCTTCACGGTGAGAGTCATAAGCTTGCCATTGAAGGGCTGCACGATGGGGTCGATTATCATCTTTGTGCCGCTGATTTTATTAAATTTAATCCCGTACTCATAAAATGATGGAAATATTGAAATTAGTGCTTGTTTTTTTGCAGAATATCTGTTAAAATAAGTCGGCTAACTATATAAATTAAAGAAACCCACAGGAGGATATTTGTTATGCAAGTTAAAAATCTTGAAAAGGCTGCTGCACGTGCAACCATTACCGCAGAGATCACCAAGGACGATCTGGAACCCAGCATTCAGAAGGTCTATTTGAAGGCACGCAAGAGCATTTCCATTCCCGGCTTCCGCAAGGGCAAGGCTACTCGTGCAATGATCGAAACCGTTTACGGCAAGCATGTATTCTTCGAGGATGCTCTGGATGAGCTGTTCCCCGAGATCTATAAGGAATGCGTTCTGTCTCAGGATATTAAGGCTGTTGGTCGCCCCATGGTTACGAATATGGAAATGGCTGAGAATGACAGCGTGATCCTTACCATCGTTACCGACCTTTATCCCGAGGTTACTCTTGGGGAGTACAAGGGACTCGAGGTTGAGAAGACTGAAGTCTCTGTAGATGCTTCCGAGGTTGAGACTGAGATTCAGAGAATGGCTAACAATGCTGCCTCTATTTCTACTGTTGATCGTCCTGCAGAGCTTGGCGACACAGCAGTGATCGACTACGAAGGCTTCAAGGATGGGGTTCCCTTTGAGGGGGGTAAAGCTGAGAAGTATGAGCTGAAGCTTGGCTCCGGTAGCTTTATCCCCGGTTTCGAAGAGCAGGTTGTTGGCATGACCGCTGGCGAAGAGAAGGATATTGATGTGACCTTCCCCGAAGAGTATCATGCAGCAGATCTGGCAGGCGCTCCTGTAGTATTCAAAATCAAGCTTCATGAAGTCAAGGAAACCAAGATTCCCGAGATCGATGATGAGTTTGTTAAGGATGTTTCTGAGTTTGATACTCTGGAAGAGCTCCGCGCCGATGTTGAGAAGACCATCCTGACCAATAAGCAGGAAGGTGTCAACCGCGCATTCGAGAATGCCGCTATTGAGAAGGCTGTTGCCAACATGACTGCTGAGATTCCTGACAGCATGGTTGAGGAAGAGCTGGAACGCGAGATGGAACGGATGGATTATGAGCTTCGTGCACAGGGTGCCTCTCTTGAAGCCTACGCTCAGATGCTCGGCGGTGATATGAATGCTATCAAGAATAGCCTCCGTCCCGGTGCACTTAACGCTGTGAAGATCAACGTTATGCTGGATGCTATTGCTTCTGCTGAGAACATTGAGGTCAGCGAAGAAGAGTGCGAGGAAGAGTTCGCAAAGATGGCAGAGAGATATAACATGGGTGTCGATAAGGTCAAGGAAATCATGAAGGTCGACGAACTGAAGGGAGACATGCAGCTGCGCAAGGCTGCAAGGCTGATTGCTGATACTGCTGTTGCTGTTGCTCCTGCTAAAACGGAGGAATAATTTACCTGATCATCGGTTACAATCATTCTGAAAGGAGCTATGATCATGAGTTTAGTACCCTATGTAGTTGAACAAACCAGTCGTGGCGAGAGATCCTACGACATTTTCTCCAGACTTTTAAATGACCGTATTATTTTCCTCTATGAGGAAGTCAATGATGTGACTGCAAGCTTGATCGTTGCCCAGCTGTTATATCTGGAAGCGCAGGATCCCGATAAGGACATCCAGTTCTACATCAACAGCCCCGGTGGCTCCGTAACAGCGGGTATGGCTATTTACGATACCATGAAGTACATCAAGTGTGATGTTTCTACCATTTGTATCGGCATGGCTGCTTCTATGGGAGCTTTCCTGCTGTCTTCCGGCACCAAGGGCAAGCGTATTGCTCTGCCTAATGCGGAGGTTATGATCCATCAGCCTCTCGGTGGTGCTCAGGGGCAGGCAACGGATATAGAAATTCAAGCTCGTCGAATTTTAGACATGAAGGAGCGTCTGAATCGGATTCTTGCAGAGAATACCGGAAAGGATCTGGAAACTATTACCAGAGACTGTGAAAGAGATCATTTCCTGACAGCTGAAGAAGCAAAAGCCTATGGTCTCATTGATAAGGTTATTTATCAGAGATAAAAGGAGATACATTTTGGCTGAGAAATTAGTTCACTGCTCTTTTTGCGGAAAGACGCAGGGGCAGGTAAAACGAATCCTTTCCGGTCCCGGAGTTTATATCTGCAATGAATGTGTCAGTGTATGCAGTACGCTTATTCAGGAAGACATGTATGAAGTTGCCGATCATTCTGAGGATGTTCCTGAGTGCTTGCCCACTCCCAGAGAGATCAAGGAGTTCATGGACGGATACATTGTTGGACAGGATGAGGCTAAAATTGCTTTGGCAGTTGCTGTTTATAATCATTATAAGCGTATTTACTTCGGAGAAGAGTCCGATGTGGAGTTGCAGAAGAGCAATATTCTCCTGATTGGACCGACAGGCTGCGGCAAGACTCTCTTTGCTCAGACCCTGGCTAAGATTCTGAATGTACCTTTCGCCATTGCAGATGCTACTACACTGACCGAAGCCGGCTATGTTGGCGAAGATGTTGAGAATATTCTTCTGCGTCTTTTGCAGGCTGCTGACTTCGATGTGGAGTTGGCTGAGAGAGGTATCATATATATTGACGAAATGGATAAGATCGCTCGAAAGAGCGAAAATAAGTCCATTACTCGCGACGTTTCCGGCGAGGGTGTACAGCAGGCTCTTCTGAAAATTTTGGAGGGAACTGTTGCCAATGTTCCTCCTCAGGGAGGAAGAAAGCATCCTCAGCAGGAGTTTATCCAGGTTGACACCTCTAATATTTTGTTTATTTGTGGTGGCGCATTTGATGGCTTGGATAAAATCATTGAGCGCAGAGTAGATAGATCCAGCGTGGGCTTTGGATCTGAGTTGAAGTCTAAACATGAGGTGGATGTTGGTGCCCTGTTTGCTCAGGTTCAGCCTCAGGATCTGCTGAAGTTCGGTATCATCCCTGAGCTTGTTGGCCGTTTGCCTGTGATCACCAGTTTGACAAGCCTGCATAATGAAGAACTTGTTCGAATTCTTACGGAACCTAAAAATGCACTTTGCAGACAATATGTAAAGTTGTTTGAGCTTGATAATGTTTCGTTGGAATTTGATCCTGAAGCTCTTCAGGCTGTTGCTGCTCTTGCGATTGAGCGCAAAATCGGTGCCAGAGGCCTCAGAGCCGTGCTGGAGAGCGTGATGACAAAGATCATGTATGAAATTCCCTCCGACCCCAGCATTTGTTCTGTGCGAATAACTAAGGACTGTGTGCTTAACGGTACAGAGCCTGAGATTTTGCACCGCACACTGAATTCTGATTGATCCCTACAGATTGGGATCGTAGGAAATGACTTCTGATCCGAATGTTTCCAAGGTTGAAGTCGAAACCGAAAGAAGAGAGGGAGCAGAGATGCCCCCTCTTTTCTGGTAGTAAAGGAGTACCCCAATGAATGAAGTAATTCGTTCTGAAAGAATGCCCGTTCTGGCCCTTAGAGGCATGACGGCATTCCCTAATACAGTAATGCATTTTGATGTTGCCAGAGAAAAATCTGTCCGTGCTTTAGAGAAAGCAATGTCCAAGGATCAGAGAATTTTTCTGGTTACTCAGTTCGATATAGAAAATGATGATCCAAGCTTTGATCAGCTATATCCGGTTGGTACAGTGGTACAGGTGCGCCAGTTAATGAAGTCCGTAGGGGATACGGTACGCATTCTTGTACACGGAGAGTACCGTGCAAAGATCACGGATGCGGTACAAACCACTCCATTCCTTAGTGCACGAGTGGAGCAACTGCCTGATACGGAATTCCGCATTAGTGTGGATAAGCTGGAAGCTCTATGCAGAGTGTCTGCGGAGCTTTTTGATGAGTTCCTTGAATTATCTAAGCGTCCTGTGCAGGAGACTATGATCAAGATCCTGTCTTCCAGAGAGCCGGGATATATTGCTGACCTTATGGCTCATGCTGCTACATTTGATTTTAAGGAAAAAATGAAGGTCTTGCAGCAGCTTCACCCTGTTCGTAGGCTTGAAACTGTCAACAAGCTATTTGCTCATGAGCTGAATGTTCTGCGTCTCGAGAATCATATTCATGATTTGACCCAGCAGAATATTGAAAAAGGTCAGAATGATTATTATCTGCGTGAGCAGCTTAAAGCAATTCGTACAGAATTGGGTGAAAACGAGGACGAAGAGGAGCTGGACGAATATAAGAAAAAAATTGAAGCCCTCCAGATTCCTCAGGAGATTCGTGTTAAGCTAAGGAAGGAAGTTCATCGTCTGGGCAAGCAGGGATATGGATCTGCGGAAGCATCAGTGATCCGTACCTACTTGGATACAGCACTATCTTTACCTTGGAATATTACAACAAAGGAACGGGTGAGTGTTGATCAGGCGCGGAAGATCCTTGACCAGGATCATTTTGGACTTTATAAGGTGAAAGAACGCATTTTAGAGGTTCTTGCCGTAAGGCAGCTTGCTCCTAATATGTCGGGACCGATCATTTGTCTGGTAGGCCCTCCCGGAGTTGGTAAAACTTCTATTGCAATGAGTGTTGCCAAAGCCTTGAACCGAAAACTTGCAAGACTTTCTCTCGGCGGTATTCATGATGAATCAGAGATCCGTGGGCATCGAAAGACCTATATCGGTGCTATGCCGGGCAGAATTATTTCTGCCATAACCCAATGTGGAAGCAATAATCCTCTACTCCTATTGGATGAGATCGACAAGATTGGTAGAGATTATCGCGGAGATCCATCTGCAGCTCTTTTGGAAGTTTTGGATAGCGAGCAGAACGGAAGCTTCCGAGATAATTATTTGGAATTCCCCTATGATCTCAGTGGCTGTATGTTTATTACCACTGCGAATACCTTGGACACTATCCCACGTCCATTGTTGGATCGTATGGAGGTTATTGAACTCAATTCCTACACAGACGAGGAGAAGCTGTCCATTGTCAAGAATCATTTGCTTGGGAAGCAGCTTCAGAAGCATGGGCTAAAGAAAAGCCAGCTTCGAATTACAGATGATGCGATTCGTGAGATGATCCAATGCTACACTCGTGAATCCGGTGTCCGTAATCTTGAAAGACAAATTGCGAACATGTGCCGCAAGGCAGCCATGAAGCTCGTTTCTGATCCGGACATCCATCGTCTTTCAGTGACTGCGGGAAGCTTAGAGGAGTTCCTTGGTCCTCGCAAAATCCTTCCTGCGAAGCTTCCGCCCAAGGATACAGTTGGCCTGGTCACCGGTTTGGCGTGGACCTCTGTTGGGGGCGAAACACTTGAAGTGGAGTGTAATGTTGTCGAGGGAAGTGGAAAATTAGACCTGACCGGAAACCTTGGTGATGTTATGAAGGAGTCCGTGCATGCCGCAATGAGCTATATTCGTTCCAGAGCAAAGAAGCTCTCTATAGATGCTGAATTCTATAAGACGAGGGATATTCATGTTCATTTCCCGGAGGGTGCTGTCCCCAAGGATGGTCCGTCTGCCGGAATTGCAGTATGTACTGCCTTAGTATCTGCGCTTACGGGCAATCCGGTTCGCCGTGACCTTGCTATGACAGGTGAGATCTCTATCAGAGGTCGTGTGCTTCCTATTGGAGGGCTAAAAGAGAAGACCATGGCAGCTCTCAGAGCCGGGATTAAGACGGTAATCATTCCCAGTGAGAATGAGAAGGATCTTGAAGAAATCGATCAAACGGTTCGGCGTAGCCTGAATTTTATTCTTGTGGAGCATGTGGACTCAGTGATTGAGGCAGCACTGTGCTTCCCTCCTGAACAGATCAAGGAATCTCAGAAAAAGCTCGCAGCCATTCCTGCACCTACGGACAATACTTCTTCAAAGGCTGGTATTAGACAATGAATCTTCAAAAAGTAGAATTCCTAAAATCTGCCGCTCGACCCGCTGATTTTATGCGAGATGGCTTGCCTCAGATCGCATTTTCGGGCAAATCTAATGTTGGAAAATCTTCTGTATTAAACTGCATTTTGCAGCGGAAGAACTTCGCGCGAGTTGGTCAGAAGCCCGGAAAGACCATCCATATTAATTATTTTGCAGTGGATAAGAAGGCATACTTTGTGGATCTGCCGGGATATGGCTATGCTCAGGTTGCTGCATCCGAGAAGGAACGCTGGGGTCGTTTGATGGAGGCTTATTTTGCTCAGTCTGATTTGATTACTCTGGGTGTGTTGATCGTAGATGCCCGTCATGAGCCTACGAAGTTAGATGTGGTTATGTGCGAACTGTTCCAGAGCACAGGGCGCCCATTTGTTGTTGTTGCAAATAAGCTGGATAAGCTGAAGCCCAGAGAGGTTGAACCGAATATGAGCAGGATTCGCCAGTGCCTTAAATTGGACGAGGGTACAAAGCTGATCCCATTCTCTGCGGAGAAAGGAACCGGTAGATCGGAATTACTGTCTGTTTTAATGACGGCTTGTAATACTAATTAATTCTGCTTTGCGTAAATTTTCTGTTGCGTTGGTTGGAAAAGAATGATATACTATATATAAAATGTATGTAGTTTTGAGGATTGTTTGATGAATGAACCCACATACCACCTGAGCGGGATCATGAGAACCAATGGAGAACTGCCTGCGGACTTTGATGGTCCCTTAGGCGTGATTCTTCAACTTCTCAGTAAGAATAAAATCGATATTGAAGATGTTAGCATTACTTCCATATTAGAGCAGTATCTTGCTTATTTGGATGAGATGAAGCGTATGGATATGGAGATTGCCAGCGAGTTTATTGCAATGGCATCCCATTTAATGCTGATCAAGACGAAGATGCTCCTTTCCGCTGCGGAGCGAGAAGAAGCCTTGAGTGAGATGGAGCTTTTGATCCGATCTCTTGAGGAGAAGCAGCGCGCAGCGGCTTTTGAACAGATTCGCACGGCCATCGGATTCTTGGAGCCTCGCAACGAGATCGGATGCAACTTGTTTATCAAACAGCCTGAACCTCTTAAGGTGGATCCCACCTACCGTTATAAGCACGAGCCAGAGGATTTGCTTAAGGCGTTTAATATGATCGCTGAGCGGAACGAAAGAAAAATGCCCCCACCTGTATCTAATTTCCAGGGAATTGTAGGTGCGGAGCCTTACCCTGTGACTAAAAAGGCAGCACAACTACTAAAGCGCCTCTTGATGAAGGGTGTTGAAAAGTTCAAAGCACTCTTCCGTGGAAGTAAAAGTCGCAGTGAGATCGTAGCTACCTTTCTTGCTGTTCTTGAGTTGTGCCGAACAAATTCTGTTGTGATCGAAGGGGACAACGATGATATTGATGTGCATTTTAAAAAGATGCCGGATGGCGAGATGGAGGCAATAGATGGATCAAGTTAAGCGTATTATTGAGGCGGTTCTTTTTGCCGCCGGTGAGCCGGTTGAGCTTGATCGCTTGGCAAAAACTGCTGAATGTGATACAAGTGAGATAGAGGATGCAGCCAGAAGCCTAATGGATGAGTATTCGTTCCAGCGAAGAGGGATCCGCATTGTTCGACTTGACCAAGCTTATCAAATGTGTTCCTCCGGAGAAATGTCTGCCTATGTTACTAAGGCACTGGAGACTAGGAAGCCACCTAAGCTATCCTCCTCTCAGCTTGAGACGCTCACGATCATTGCCTATTATCAGCCCGCTACCAAAGCTTATGTGGAACAGCTTAGAGGAGTTGACAGCTCTTATTCTGTTTCCGCACTCATGAATAAGCATCTAATTGAAGAGTGTGGACGGTTAAATGTTCCCGGCAGACCTATTTTATATCGCACCACAGCGGATTTTTTGCGAACCTTTGGACTGGAGTCCTTAGAAGATCTACCTGAAATTGAAAAAATGCAGTTCGGTAAACGGGAGCTGCCTGAAGAAGATAAGGAAGGTGCTGAACATGAGTAAAAATGTATCTGAGGTTCTGAATGCTTCTCTGTCGAGAATCAGAGATATGGCTGATGCAAACATGGTTGTTGGCCAATCCATTGTCGTCGGAGATACTACGATCATTCCTGTTTCTAAGATTACCGTTGGCCTTGCTTCCGGTGGTGCAGATCTTGCGAACAAAGCAGCCGGCTTGGAAGGAAGCTTCGGAGGCGGTATTGGCTGTGGTGTCAGTCTGAGTCCTGTGGCTTTTATTATCCTACAGGGGGAACGAATCCGTGTGGTTCCTGTTGATGAACCTGCTAAGACATCAGCAGACCGTCTGATTGAACAGCTCCCCGGTTTGGTGGACAAGCTATCTGATCTTCTGAATAATCGGACATCCTCCCAATCGGAACAGAATTAAGTGCATATTTTTCTCTAATCTGCAGATGCTATCTGCGGTGATGAGGAATGAAAAAGATGATCAGCAGGGCGGTGGCACTAATTCTTGTCGCCGCCCTTTTTACAGCCGTAGCTTATGCTATGCCGAGTACTTCTGCAAAAAGCCACATTTTAATGGATGCGGATACAGGCAGGGTCTTAAGTGCGAAACAAGAACATTCCCGATCTTTGATCGCTAGCACTACGAAGATTATGACTGCTGTAGTGGTTCTGGAGCAATGTGATATAACGGATCAAATTGTCGTCTCTCCTGAGGCGGTTGGGATCGAGGGATCCTCTTTATATCTTAAGGCAGGGGAGCGTATGTCTATTTCCGACTTGCTTTATGGTATGATGCTTCACTCAGGGAATGATGCGGCTGTTGCACTGGCTATTGCCTGTAGCGGAAGTGTTCTCAAGTTTGTAGATACAATGAATTCTCGTGCGGAAGAATTGGGCTTGGAGCATACGCATTTCGAGAATCCAAATGGCTTGGATGGTAAGGAACACTATTCTACTGCTTATGATCTTGCTCTTTTGACCCGCTACGCATTAAAGCTGCCACACTTTCAAGAGATCGTGTCTAAGAAGGAAGTAAAAATTGGGAACAGAGCCTTGAGAAATCATAATCGTCTTCTCTGGATGATGGATGGGATCATTGGGGTCAAAACTGGCTATACCAAGGCTGCAGGGCGTATTTTAGTTTCTGCAGCAAGGCAAAATGGCAGAACGCTGATCGCAGTGACGATTTGTGATGGAAATGATTGGCATGATCATATGCAGCTATTTTCCTTCGGATATTCTCTCTACGAACGCCGAAGAATTATCAGCTCCGGACAAATCATAGGACGACTGCCTATTATGGATGGATCTGTAGCATCCTTATTGTCGATGGAGGATCACTTTGCTTATGTGATGGAGAATGAAATGATTTCTGTGATAATTCGCTACCCCAGAATTGCTTTAGATGCACAGGGGATCGTATTCGCAGATGTTTATATTGGAAATTTGTGTGTGGATACTTTGCAATTGAAATGGGAGAAGTAAAGTATGGAACGATTACAGAAACTGATTGCCTCCTGTGGACTATGCTCTCGCCGGACTGCGGAGCAATGGATCAGCGAAGGAAGGGTTACGGTAAATGGGATTGTGGCGTCTTTGGGGGATTCTGCCTGTGAGACAGATGTTGTCCTGGTCGACGGAAATCCCTTGCCCCGAAAAGAAAGGTTTGTTTACCTTATGCTGAACAAGCCCAGAGGGTATGTGACGACTATGTCTGATGAGAGAGGCAGACCTACGGTAGCTGAACTGGTAGATTGCGGGTGCAGGGTATACCCAATTGGTCGCCTTGATTACGACTCGGAGGGGTTATTGCTGTTTACCAATGACGGTGGATTTGCAAATCGCTTGATGCATCCTAAAGGAGATATTGCGAAAACCTATCATGTTACCGTGACCGGTGCATCAAAAGATGCGGAATGCTTGCTCCGCCGTCCTATTATTCTGGATGGATATCGAATTAAAGCACCTCAGGTAAGGCTTATTCGCTCTTCGGGACAAAAGACTTGCTTTGAAATCACGATTTATGAAGGAAGAAATCGTCAGATCCGTCGTATGTGTGAGGCAGCACACCTTGAGGTACGGCGTCTGTGCAGAGTGAAGGAGGGCCCCATAAGCTTAGGGGATCTGGCTGTAGGGAAGTGGCGATATTTAAACGATGATGAGCTACGTAGTCTGGGAAGGGAGTCTTGACATGGATCAGAATATTCTTCAGACCCTACGAGAGAAGATGCTTTTGCTTTCTAAGGGGAAGAAAAACGCTGCGCAATATATTCTGGATCATCCTCATGAGGCAGCATTCCAGACGGCTGCTGTGATCGGGAAGAACGTAAAAGTATCAGAATCCACAGTTGTCAGGCTTGCTTCTGATCTTGGATATAAAGGCTTCCCTGAATTACAAAAGGCCCTACAGCAAGTGATAATGACGCAGTTTTATAGTACCTCTGCGGAGCAACCGTCAATGGAGGCTGCTGTTGAAGCTGCTTCAATCAATGATAAATGTATCGAAAACTGCGACAGTCAGATTCAGAATGGGGTAGAATGTCTGACTCATTTGCGTGATTTGTACATATACGGTAGTGGGATTGCACGCCCTGTAGTTCATTATGTGGGTCTTTGTGCGGAGTATATGTGTGCTCATATACAGTGCTTATTGGGACTGCATGAGGAGTATCTTCATACTTTATCGCACATAGGCCCGGGAGATGTCATGATGGCTGTAATTCTCGGTAAGTATTGTAACAAGGATATAGCTGCTCTTTCTATAGCGAAAGAAATGGGTGCAACAGTAGTCCTTATAACGGATTCTGACAATGGATTTTTGAGTGAGAATAGCGACTGTGTGATCCAACTTCCTTGCACAATCGGGTCCATCCCACCGGACTTATCAGTTGCTACGAATACCGTGTATCGATTGTTTACAGAACTGGCAAAGAGGCGAAATTCCGAAATCGAACAACTTGCGCAAATTATGACTCAAATGAAAGACATATATAATGGAAAGGAATTCTGATCGAATGGACTTGATCGTTGTAGGAGCCGGGGCTGCCGGATTGTTTGCTGCCGTGACAGCAGCCGAAAACGGATTAAAGGTTATGATCATCGAACGTAATAACAGAATCGGAAAAAAGCTTGCCATTACCGGCAAGGGGAGATGCAATGTAACAAATGCAAGCAGCCCGGAGGATATTCTGAAGAATATCCCTCGGAATTCCAGATTTTTATTCAGTAGTATTTACGGTTTTACACCGGAGAATACAATGGCATTTTTTGAGCGTAACGGCTGTCCGTTGAAGGTTGAGCGAGGAAATCGTGTTTTCCCTGTGTCGGATAAATCTGCAGATATTATTTCTGTCTTTAGTCGTCTGTTGAAGCAGCATCGTATTCAGGTCGTAGAGGCTCGCGTTACCGGTTTGCTACATAAGAATAGGAAGTTGATTGGTGTGCAAACCGATCATGGAAACTATCATGCATTTTCCGTCCTTCTCGCAACCGGAGGGGCATCTTACCCCTTAACAGGATCTACCGGCGATGGGTATCGAATAGCAATGGAGGTTGGTCATACAGTCTGTGAGCCATCAGGATCTCTCGTTCCACTTAACAGCAGCGCTGAATGTGGAAAGCTTCAGGGGCTATCCTTAAGAAATACGGAACTTCGTTTGGTAGATAAAAAGGGTAAGGTGGTCTTTAAGGACTTTGGCGAATTGCTTTTTACTCATTTTGGCTTGTCGGGGCCAATGGCGCTTTCTGCCTCAGCTCATTTGAAGGCTGGACAGGAGTATCGTATCCTTTTGGATCTAAAGCCTGCTTTAGATGAGGCAAAGCTTGATGGGAGATTTTTGAGGGATTTTGAATGCTATTCTAATCGAAGTATGGAAAATGCCTTAGCAGATCTCTATCCTCATTCTATGATCCCGGTGATTCTGGAAAAAGCCGGGATTCCTTTAGAGCTCCGTGCTCACTCTTTAACTAAGATTCAGAGAAGGGAACTGCTTCGAGTCACAAAGAATTTTGAACTACCGGTACATGGTACAAGACCTGTGGAAGAGGCAATTATTACTCGCGGAGGGATCAATGTGAAGGAAATTGACCCGAAAACCATGGAATCCAGGCTTCTTTCCGGGCTGTACTTTGCCGGAGAAATCATTGATTGCGATGCCTACACCGGAGGTTATAATTTGCAGATCGCATGGTCTACTGCCTATGCTGCGGCCATTGGCTGTAGTGAAAGATTAAAACAGGATTATGAATAATTTTTGCGCAAACAATCATTATATGCTGTTGACATTTAGATATGAATCGTTTATAATAATTTAAGTTTTATGTTGGAGTTGCTTTATGACGAAACATGTTTATTCTGTTGCTATCGATGGTCCGGCCGGAGCAGGGAAGAGCACCATAGCTCGCTGTGCTGCAAAGGAATTAGGCTTTGTATATATGGATACAGGAGCGATTTACAGAACAGTTGCTTATGCGGCAATTCGTGGCGGTGTTAATCTCGGTGATCCACAGGCAGTGTCTGATTTCCTGCCGGGTATTTCCGTGCTTCCTCAATGGGATCGTAATGGTGAGCAACATATGATCCTTAATGGAACGGATGTTTCCGGTGAGATCCGGTCTCCTGAAGTCTCCCAGATGGCATCGGTCGTGGCAGCGATTCCTTCCGTCCGAAGTTTCCTGCTGGACACACAGCGTTCTGTTGCTTGCGAATACAGCGTGATCATGGATGGCAGAGATATCGGTACAGTTGTTCTACCGAATGCTGATGTGAAGATCTTTTTGACTGCCTCTGCTCAGATCCGTGCGAAGAGGAGATGGCTTGAGCTTCAGCAGAAAAATGCGCCTGATACCTATGAACAGGTTCTGGAGGAAATGATTCGGAGAGATCAGCGGGATATGGAGCGAGAAATTGCACCTCTTCGTTGTGCTGAGGATGCTGTATTGTTAGATACATCGGATTTGTCCTTAGAGGACAGTATTTCAGCCGTTGTATCTCTTGTTCGGGAGGTTATTTCCGAATGACAGGTATGTGCTCAAAGTTTACTTATCGTTTCCTTTGTGTTGCATCAAGGATTTGTTTCCGCATTTGTCATCCTGTGATTCACATAACGGGACGAGAGCGAATCCCGGAGGGACCGGCGGTGCTATGTGCTAATCATAGCGGAATGACAGATCCGATTTGGATCATTGCGTGGGCGAGACTATGTCGACATCCAAGAATTATGGCGAAGAAGGAATTGTTCCGCATTCCGATTTTAAAATGGTTTTTTACAAAGCTTGGAGCATTTCCGGTTGATCGTGAAAAACCGGACATTTCTGCTATAAAGAGTTCGCTGCAAACACTGAAGGACGATAATAAGCTGTTAATTTTCCCAGAGGGAACTCGAATCAAAAACGGTAAATCTGTCCATCCTCATTCCGGCGCTGCACTCATCGCTCATCGAGTGAATGCTCCTGTTGTTCCTATTTACTTGTCTGCTAAGAGAGGGTTCTTCCGTCCGGTGCACTTGATTTATGGAGAACCGTATTTTCTGGATTTTCAGGGGGCGAAGCCGGATCCTGCAACTTTGGATCGTTGCTCAGTTGAAATGATGCAGAAAATTTATGCAATGGGAGAGTCGTCTTGAAAATTACGATTGCTAAGACCGCAGGCTTTTGCTATGGGGTAAAACGTGCCGTAGAGCTGGTGGAACAGGCTGCAGAACAGGGTGGACCTGTCTACACCCTTGGTCCGATTGCTCATAATCGACATCTGGTACAGTACTTCAATCAGAAGAATGTTAGAGTTGCGGCTTCTGTTGATGAGATTCCAGACTGTTCTACTGTTGTTATACGATCCCATGGTATTCCTAAGGCAACCTATGAGGAACTTCGTAGTCGGGCACTGAATACGATTGATGCGACCTGCCCGTCTGTGAAGCGGATCCATACCATTGTTTCCGAGGCGGAGAAGGATGGTAGAACAGCTGTTATCATTGGTACACCCACCCATCCGGAGGTGGTTGCTATTGCCGGCTGGTGCACAGCCCCTTTGGTGTTCCATGACGATATCAGCTTAGAGAATTGGCTGTTGTCCGACCCGGAACGGAGAAATATTCCCATAACAATGGTTAGTCAGACCACCGGTACACAAAAATTATGGGAAAAATGCAAAAAAAATATAAAAAAGGTGTGTACAAATTACAAAATTTTTGATACAATATGCAAAGCGACGGAAAATCGTCAGAATGAGGCCGCAACCATGGCTTTAGAGAATGATGCGATGATCGTCGTCGGAGATCAAACAAGCTCCAACACAAAGAAGCTTGCATTGATCTGTAGTCAGAATTGTTCCAAAGTGTTCTTGGTTGATAACGCCCGGGAACTGCAGCCGAAGCAATTTTGTCAAATTTCTAACATAGGCATCACAGCGGGCGCATCGACGCCGGCGTGGATAATAAAGGAGGTCAATCACACTATGAGCGAAATTAAGAATGTTGATGTTGTTGCGGAGGAGAGCTTTGAGGCTTTGCTTGAAAACTCCATCAAGACTTTGAATACAGGAGATAAGGTTCTTGGTACCGTAACCGCAATCGGCAGCACCGAGATTCAGGTGGACCTTGGTACAAAGCACGCCGGCTATATCCCCTATGACGAAGTCAGCGCAGATCCCACTGTCAAGCCTGAGGATGTTCTGAAGGTCAATGACGAAATCGAAGTATTTGTTGTTCATGTCAACGATCAGGAAGGTACCGTTATGCTCAGCCGTAAGAAGCTGGAAGGCATCAAGGTATGGGATGATGTTGAGGCTGCTTGTGAGAACAAGACTGCTGTTGAAGGCATTATTACCGAAGAGAACAAGGGCGGCCTTGTCGCCAATGTTAAGGGTGTTCGTGTTTTCATCCCTGCTTCCCAGACCGGAATCGCTAAGGGTGGCGAATTGTCCGAGCTGAAGGGCAAGATGGTAAAAATGAAGATCACTGAGTTCAACCGTGCTCGTCGCAGAGTTGTTGGTTCCATCCGTGCTGTTGCCAGCGAGGAGCGCAAGGCAGCTGCAGAGAAGATCTGGAGCGAGATCGAGGTCAACAAGCAGTACAAGGGTGTTGTTAAGTCTCTGACCAGCTATGGCGCTTTCGTTGATATCGGCGGCGTTGATGGTATGGTTCATGTTTCTGAGCTGTCTTGGGGTCGTATTAAGAACCCTGCTGAGATCGTCAAGGTCGGCGACCAGATCGATGTATTCGTTCTGAAGTTCGATGCTGAGAAGAAGAAGATTTCTCTGGGCTACAAGACTCCTGAGATGAATCCTTGGAATCAGATCCACAATGGTGATGTTGTCACTGTTAAGATCGTTAAGCTGGTAGAGTTCGGCGCATTTGCACAGATCCTCCCCGGTGTTGATGGTCTGATCCATATTTCTCAGGTTGCAGATCGTCGTGTTGACAAGGTTTCTGATGTTCTGGCTGAAGGTCAGGAAGTTCAGGCTAAGATCATCGAGCTGGATCTGGATCGCAAGCGTATCTCCCTGTCCATCCGTGCGCTCCTGACTCCTGCTGCAGAGGATGAGGCTCCTGTTGAGGAATAATCTTCCATAGATTTCAACAAGGTGTGGTTTTCGGATCACACCTTGTTTTTCTTATAATGCTGTTTCTTGATAAAATGGTTTGAAAACCATTTTATTGCAGGATGAAAATCCTGCACCGCCTATGGCGGCAAGAACAGTATTACACGGCATTTCTTGGCGGCTTTGCCGCCATGCCGCTTACCAGCGGCATAATAAAACGGTTCATCCGTTTTATTAGAAATAAGTATAAAATTCCCCCTCGGGCAGAAATGATTTGCCCGAGGGGGTGTTGTTTATGCGATCAGAGTGAATCGAATCAATTATTCTGGAAGAATTCCTTAGCGGTGTCGGAGTAGGAGAACAGAGCCTTGCACAGAGTTAAGAGGTTGCCTTCCTTTCCATTACCATAGGTGTCTGCGCTGTATACCATTGTAGTGGAGACTTGCTGGTTTCCACTGTAAATACTTGCAGAAACAACGCTACGCAGTTCTGCTGCCAGCAGAGAATCCAAATCAAAGGCATACCAATTCTCAGTGGGGTTATAGAGCTTAGGATCAGTCAAGGTGTAGTTTACGGTCTCGCCGGAGATGTTCTTGAAGGAAACACGAAGGCTGAGACTCTTGGGATCGTCGGAGAAATTGTTTGCATTGAAAACATACTTAACGGTTACCTTGCTGTTCAGATCCAGAGATTTACCGACCCAGAGCACGCTGGGATTCTGGAGATCATTCAGCTCCTGATTGTTGCTTGCGAAGGATACGGAATCCAGATCGTTCAGCAATGCAAGATGAGCCAAACTGAGCTCTGCGTCTGCCAGGTTGGAGAGTCTATAGCCCTTAAAGATCTGTGCCTTTGCACCATAGCGGAGGAGTTCGGCACACAGAGCTCTCAGGGATTCGGCAGCATCGGTCTTCTTGAGCTGGGCATAAGCATAATCAGCTACACTGTAGGTATCAGTTTGAGACAGATACTTTGCTCCGGCTTTGTCCATGTGCAGGGTTGCACTGATCTTGTCATTCATCTGAACTGCTGTCAGGCCATTGAGTGTGAAGTAGTAATAATTTCCCTTCAGTTCGGGCTCGATGGTAATGGTACTGGTTCCTACTTGCGCATTGCCTTCGTAGGTGGGAATTACACATTCAAGATATAAGCTGTTGTATGCGGAAAGCTGGCTTGCTTCAACTAAATAATTGATGGAGATATCGCTTGCCAGATTGAGGCTGTGACGAAGGACGACTGCATTGTCGATCTCTGTGGAGGCAGAACCGCTACCACAGAGAGTGCAGACACCGTTTTCATCATAGGTATGTGTCTTGTTGCTCTGTACCTTATTGCAATTCTGGCAGATGCCGGTATGGGTACCGTCGTGATTATCGGTATAAATGTAATTGTGACCCAGTCGTGCAATTGCTTCCTGTGCCTGAATGACCATTTGACATACGGAGCAGATAATGCCATCGCTCATACCGGAATTCAAGCAGGTGGGGGCATAACCGGGAACAATGACTTCAGTATGACCCTTTGCAGGGATAACGGTCTGCTCCATCAGAACGGTGTTACATACGGAGCAATGGCTGCCGTCGGATAAACCGGGCGTTGTGCAGGTTGCGGCATAGCCCTTGTCGGTTACGGGAGTATGACCTGTAGAGGGGATGGGATCGCTGTTATAGCTGTAGCCGCAGGTGGTGCAGGTATAGCGCTTCAAGCCGGTAGCAGTGCAAGTGGGAGCGTTAATGATCTCTTCTTTGAAGCTATGGGCTGTTGCCTTGAAGGAAGCGTAGAAAACACTGTCTCCGCTAATGGCGCTCAAATTAGCACTTGTGCCGTCTTGATTGACCCAACCGCTGAAGGTGTAGTGGTTGGTTGCATCATATGCCTTGATAGGTGTTGATCCGCCATAAGTGACAGAGCTGCCAACGGAAACGGACTGAGTTTCCAGAATCTTTCCGGATTCGTCTTTGAAGGTGACAGTGCAGGGAACGGCGGGTACGGGAAGAGATGCCAGCTGACCGATTGCAATGTAATCAATGGTGACCGTTCCTGTCTTGCCGCTAACATTGGTCATGTTCTCGAATCCAAGACGAATCGCATTGATCACAGAAGCGGAAGTAAAGGTATCGTTCAGCTTTGCGGTAATAACAAATTCCTGACCGTTAAAGTGAGTGGAGGTGAGCTTTTGGATTTCAGTGTAATCTGCGTTAGCAACACCGGCAGTGCTGTTGTTCTTGATGTAATGCAGCTTAACTGTGGGGGTCTGACCGGAAACAGCTTGCAGATTCTCCAGCTTCAGCTTGACCTGAACCATATCGTTTGCTGCAGGCTTGTAGCTGAGGGGGACAGAAACAAGGTTTTTGTTTCCTTCGGTGGTTTGGATATATGCGAAATTAGATCCGTCCACAAAGGGGAACTTCAGACCGGAGTTACCATAGCTAATTGTTCCAATACGGGCGGCATTGCCTGCCCAGAAATCGGTGTCGTAGTTGCGATCGCCGTAAACGGTTCCTGCATAGCGGAGCTGATCCTGCATCTTGTTATCAAAGTGGAACAGAAGAGTGTCGGCGGCCTGTGCGGAAGGCTTGCTGCCGGAAGGTCCAAAATAGACATAGTCGATCTCAACCTTAGTACCGGAATAGCCCTTGTTTTCTTCTATAACATCGAAAAGGAGACGGCTAATGGTATGACCGGTAGTAGG